>NZ_MODX01000080.1:0-625 GCF_001866125.1 Acinetobacter sp. LCT-H3
TATTCTTTCATCGAATAAATTATTACTCCTTTGGAGACGTTAGCAATGTTAGATCAAAATACAGCAGCCCAATTAAAAACCCTTTTAGAACGCCTTGAAGGACCAATCGAACTGGTAGCCACTTTAGATGCTTCAGATAAATCTGCAAAAATCAAAGAACTTGTAGAAGAAATCGCTGGACTGTCTGATTTAGTGACTGCCCGTTTTGATGGTACCAACAAACGTGCACCAAGTTTTGGTGTGGCTAAAGCCGGTGAACAGCCTCGTGTGTTCTTCGCAGGCCTGCCAATGGGTCATGAGTTCACATCGCTGATTCTGGCATTGCTGCAAACTTCGGGTTATGCACCGAAAGTATCGAATGAAGTTCTTGAATCGATCAAAGGTTTAGGAATCAAGTCTGACTTTGATGTGTTTGTCTCTTTAAGCTGTCATAACTGTCCGGATGTGGTTCAGGCATTCAACCTGATTGCAATCTATAACCCGGGTACAACAGCAACCATGATCGATGGTGCTTTCTTCCAGGAAGAAGTGGAAGAACGTAAAATCATGGCTGTACCTATGGTGTTCCAGGACAATGAACATATCGGTCAGGGTCGTATGACTTTGGAAGAAATCATTGCCAAGC
>NZ_MODX01000081.1:0-577 GCF_001866125.1 Acinetobacter sp. LCT-H3
GTCCATCTGATTTCTTCTCAAAAATGACAGATCCCCAACGTCATTTATTTGCCAATAAACTTTCTAGGCTTCCTGAAATGAGTACCTATTCTCAAGGTACAGAAAGCTTTGAACAATTCGCTATACGCATTGCAGACATGCTAAAAGATGCTCAAAAATTCGAAGAATTGTTCCCTTATCTTCAAAAAGTTGGCTTTGCATCTGCCTAAAATTTAAACTTGATCATTTGTCTATTAGACAGTCTAATAGGCAGTAACTTTTTACAAGTTTAGGCATAGGTTTACAGGATGAAAACCCTTACAGTTCTTGAACTTTCCAAGCTTTACAACATCAATAGACAAACGATTTACAACAACATAAAGAAAGGAATTTTAAGCAAAAATTCTGAAAATAAGATTGATTTAGCAGAAGCTATCCGTGTTTTTGGTGAACCTATTAAAAAACAGGATGTAAAAGAATCTGTAAAAATAGACAGTCCAAATTCGGCAGAAGTTTTACTGCTTAGACAGCAGATAGACATGCTGAAAAATCAGCTTGATGATGCAAAAGAGCGTGAATCCTTTTATCAAAATCAAAT
>NZ_MODX01000082.1:0-561 GCF_001866125.1 Acinetobacter sp. LCT-H3
CACTTTTGTCTCTTTTAAATCTAATGTTGATATTAAATCAGGTGCAACTTTAACATCATGTGTGGTTCCATCGGTAATCATGAAATCAATAGGATTGCCATGTGCATCAACAATCAAATGTATTTTTGAGGAGTTTCCTCCTACACTTTTAGAAATAGATTGATTCGCTATGCCAGCAGAATGTTGATGAGCACGTACATGAGAGCCATCAATAAAAATCCACTCCATATCGGGGCATGAGGCTAGCAATTTGAATAATCTAAGTAACTTACCGCTGCTTGACCAACGATTAAAACGTTTGAAAATAGAGTTTGAATGACCAAAACAAGAAGGAATATCTCGCCACGGACAGCCTGTTCTAATTCTATAGAGAATAGCTTCAATAAAATTGCGTAAATTTGAGTTGTGGTGAATGGATAAATTACGCAGAATAACTTTCAACTTTTGCCAGTGTTGATCTGTCAGCATGGTACGAGGCATAGCGAATAGTAAAATTGGGTTTGGCGATTTGATTTTACTACTTCGCTATTTTTTTAAGCTAAAAGTGTCAACACACCCTAA
>NZ_MODX01000083.1:0-532 GCF_001866125.1 Acinetobacter sp. LCT-H3
CGTACATTCCTATGGCTAAAGGCTTTGTCTATCTGTGTGCAATTATAGATTGGCATAGTCGTAAAGTACTGGCTCATCGAGTATCGATCAGTATGGAAACAGACTTTTGCATAGATGCGTTGCAAGAAGCAATTGTGAAATATGGTTGTCCAGAGGTATTTAATACAGACCAAGGCAGTCAATTCACAAGCGAGGCATTTTTGAATGAGTTAAAATTGCGAAATATCCGTATCAGTATGGATGGGAAAGGACGATGGATGGATAATGTGATGATTGAGCGTTTATGGCGCAGCGTGAAGCATGAGGAAGTCTATTTGAAGGCTTACGATACGGTTAAACAAGCGAAACAATCAATTGCTGAATATTTGGATTTTTATAACATGATACGTCCTCATTCAAGTTTGAATAAGGCAACACCAAATGAATTTTATGATCAACATTTACTAAAAGTAATGGCAGCATAATTTAAATATTTAGAGCGGATTTATCACTTATAAAACTGAATTGAGTGGTCTAATTAACGGAACCACAT
>NZ_MODX01000084.1:0-492 GCF_001866125.1 Acinetobacter sp. LCT-H3
TCCTTAACAGCATCAGTCACCTTGGAAATAAGCGTTGGCGATACATCAGCATCGTACATTTCTTTGAAAGTAGCCACGATTTCACGGGTAGTCATGCCTTTAGCATATAGGGATAGAATTTGGCTATCCATTTGCGTGATACGAGTCTGATTCTTTTTAATTAGCTGTGGCTCAAATGTGCCATCACGATCTCGTGGTGTCGTGATCTCAACCTCACCATCATCGCTAAGTACAGTCTTACTAGAATAACCATTGCGGGCATTAGAACCGTGTTTACGAGCATTCTTTTCATGTCCGAGGTGTTCGGTAAGTTCGGCATTGAGAGCCGTTTCAACAGTGAGTTTAGTCAACAATCGGGTGAATTGATTGAGATCGTCTTCTGTTTTGATTCCTTTAGCAAATTCTGCTGCAAGATCTTTTAGTTTTTGTTCGTTCATCATGTTGCCTGACTCCGTTGTGAATATGAACATAGCAAATTCAGGCAATTACACA
>NZ_MODX01000085.1:0-486 GCF_001866125.1 Acinetobacter sp. LCT-H3
ATACAACCCCAAACAGTCGTTTATCCTTACAAGTGGGATAAGCAACAGATTGTGATGATCTCTCATCACACTCATACAGTTGGCGTTTGTGCACTTAAGCACCGTACAGCTTCAATTAGATTCATATACCAAAACGCTTGATTCAGTTAATTTCGCTAGAACTCATTTCCTTAATCTTCACATCACAGTAATAAATCACTGTTAGTGTTGATCTTAAAAACGAGTTTGAACAAATTATTTCAACTCAAATATATTCTGTTAATGATTTTTCCAGCCTTCGTCAGGTCAGGAAACTGTGATAAATCACAGAGATTATCAAGTGCGCGTATCATAACGCTTGTACTTGCTAATCTCTAGGATCTAAACACCTGATCGCTTAGGAACTAAACAACTTCATCACTGTATGATTACATACTGCGCGAAGCGTAGCTTCTTGCTTAAATTNTAAAAGCAGTGCTTTTATGATCTTGAAATTTGGTGGAGACT
>NZ_MODX01000086.1:0-484 GCF_001866125.1 Acinetobacter sp. LCT-H3
AAGGTACGCCTATATGAAACAGCAAAGACATTTATTCCCGATTAGCTTTATGGCTAGATTACTTCACGTTTCAGTGTCACGATTTTATGATTGGCTAAAACGAGGCATGAATAAAAGATTGGTTCAGCGAAATCAACAGACAATTTTGGTCAAAATAGCTCATGAGGAAACTAAACAAAGCTATGGCTATATTCGATTAACTAAGCATTTACAAGCGCAAGGTATCAAAATTAGTACGTATGCTGTACGTCAAATAAAAAAGCTCAACCAGCTGTATTGTAAGCGTCATAAGCGTTTCAAAAGAACTACGAAGAGTGATCATAATCGAGCGATCTACGCAAATTTACTAGAGCAACAGTTTTCAATGACTAAGCCCAATCTTGCATGGTCAAGCGATATTACATACATTTGGACTGCTGAAGGTTGGTTATACTTGGCAGCAGTAAAAGACCTGTACACGAAACAAGTGGTTGGCTATAGCTTA
>NZ_MODX01000087.1:0-148 GCF_001866125.1 Acinetobacter sp. LCT-H3
ATACAACCCCAAACAGTCGTTAATCCTTACAAGTAAGATTAACAACAAGATCAACTAGTAAACTAGCCTTTCTCACAGTTAGAGTTTCGTGCACTTAAGCACCGTACAGCTTCAATTAGATTCATATACCAAAACGCTTGATTCAGTT
>NZ_MODX01000087.1:159-470 GCF_001866125.1 Acinetobacter sp. LCT-H3
TCGCTAGAACTCATTTCTTGTAGTTGCCTACTTGAAACGAGTTTGAACAAATTATTTCAACTCAAATATATTCTGTTAATGATTCACTGTATCCTCGTCGGACTACAGTCAACTGTGATAAATCACAGAGCTTAATAACAATGCCGCGCATTATACGCAACTTAATCACTAAGCTCTATAAGCTATCAGCTTGTTCGCTCAAAGACCAAACAACTTCAACACTGTATGATTACATACTGCGCGAAGCGTAGCTTCTTGCTTAAATTTCAAGGAAAAGCATGCTTTTCTTGTCTTGAAATTTGGTGGAGACT
>NZ_MODX01000088.1:0-116 GCF_001866125.1 Acinetobacter sp. LCT-H3
GTCAATTCATTTAAGTTTCAAACTTGCGTTCGTACTCCCCAGGTGGGATACTTATCACTTTCGCTTAGCCACTGAAATAAATCCCAACAGCTAGTATCCATCGTTTACGGCGTGGA
>NZ_MODX01000088.1:363-462 GCF_001866125.1 Acinetobacter sp. LCT-H3
ATGGCAGTTTCCTAGTTGAGCTAGGAGATTTCACCACTGACTTATAAGGCCGCCTACGGACCCTTTAAACCCAATGATTCCGGATAACGCTTGGATCCT
>NZ_MODX01000089.1:0-111 GCF_001866125.1 Acinetobacter sp. LCT-H3
CCGTACTCCCCAGGCGGTGCACTTAATGATTTCTCTGCGACCGCAACGACGTCAGAGCCGCTACGATCTAGTGCACAACGTTTAGGGCGTGGACTACCGGGGTATCTAATC
>NZ_MODX01000009.1:0-115898 GCF_001866125.1 Acinetobacter sp. LCT-H3
GATTTATGAAAGAGGTCTAATTTAATCCCCCCAAATACATAAGAAATCTATATATCCAATACGGTGACAATCCTTTTATCTTGCTATCAAAATTTATTTGTGCTGCACGTCGGCATAAATGGAAAAAAGAAGAAATCGATCGTGTCATTTCAGCCGCAAAGAAAGGAAACTATATCAATCTCATTCGGATTTTACGTAGCCATGTTCAAGACTGAAAATATAATTGAAGGAATAAAAAAACCACTTCAATTGAAGTGGTTGTCTATTAAATTATAGAAACTTATTTTTTAAATGGAAAAGCATATTTCACAATACGCTTGATCACGCTGCCGTACTGTTTCACCAGACTGGCATTGTTATAGTTCAGACCATATTTTTCACAAACCGCCTGAACTTTTGGCGCCATTTGACGATAACGACGTGCAGGTACATCAGGGTATAAATGATGCTCAATCTGATGGCTCAAATGACCAGTCAGAATATGAAACGCTACAGAGCCTGTCAGATTCGATGAACCACGAATCTGGCGCATATACCAGTGACCACGGCTTTCGTTTTCCAGTACTGATTTCGGGAATACTTCAACATCCTTGGTAAAGTGACCACAGAAAATAATACTAAATGTCCAAACGTTACGGATGCCATTCGCCACCATATTACCAGCGAACACCGGCAATGCAGCAGGACCTGCAATCAACGGGAAGAAGACATAGTCCTTAAACAGCTGCTTGGTAATTTTACGCTGCATTGGTTTCCATTCTTCTTTGGTCTTTTCCTTGGTTTTACGACCCTTGAAGTATTTACCCAGTTCCAGGTTTTGAATCGCTACGCCCCATTGGAACAACAGGCAGAATGGAATGCTGTAAATCGGTTGTAATAAATAACCCGGTTTCCAGCGTTGTTCAGGGAACAGACGAACCAGACCATAGCCGATATCATCATCCATACCTTTAATATTGGTATAGGTATGATGTTTAAAGTTATGGGTTTGACGCCAGTTATCAGAAGTACCCACAATGTCCCATTCATAGGTCTGGCCATTCATCTTAGGATCATTCATCCAGTCGTACTGACCGTGCATGACATTATGACCCAACTCCATATTTTCCATGATTTTGGCAAAACCAAGCAGACCTGTACCTAAAATCCATGCTGGTGGGAACCAGCCTGCGAACAATAACGCACGACCCGCGATAGAAGAGTAACGAACTGCAGAATAGACACGACGGATGTATTTCGCGTCTTTCTCGCCCAAGTCATCTAGCACTTCCTGCTTGATCGCATCAAGTTCACGCGCAAGTTCGTCCAATTCTGTCTGTGTCAGCTCACGGTTTTTTGGATTTTTAAAATACTGAAATTTTACTGGCATATTCATAGTGATCAACTCGCTTATAGGTCGATGACAAGGTCAGTCTGCGCTGAATTCACACAAATTTTCAGGAGATTTCCTGGTTCTTTATTTTGTGCGCCATTGACTAAATTTTTGGTAGAACCTTCAACTTTATTGCAAGCGCATTTATTACAAATACCCATACGACAGCCGTGGTTCGGTTTAATATTTTGCTGTTCCAGACTCGCCAGAATAGACTGACCTTTTGGAATGCTAACAACTTTATTAGATTGCGTCAGTGTGACATTCACAAAGCCTGTTTCAGTGTTATCGTCCAAACTCATGCTGAAAGCTTCAGACTTAAATACTTTGGCATGAGCAAACAGTATTTCTGCCTGAGCGACAAAACCTGATGGACCGCAAGCATAGACTGTTGTTTGATCAATATTTTGAAGATTGGTCAGATGACTTTGATTCAAGCGTTCCGCAGCCAGTTGTTCCTGAGTCGCGAATACTTTAAAGCTAAAGTTTGGATACTGCGCAGCAAATTCTTCAAAACGTGATTTGAATGCGACATCTTGATAATGCTTTACCCAGTACAGAAGCTGTACTGGCTGTTGACTCAGCTTGCCAGTCTTGCTCAATGCTTCGAGCAAACTCAGCATAGGTGTAATACCACTACCCGCTGCCAACAACAGCATTGGTGTTGCTTCAATAGCTAAAGTCATATCACCAAATGGCAAACCGAATTCAATAATGTCACCAACTTGAGCGATATTTGCCGCCCAATGACTTACCTTACCATCTTCAACTTTCTTGATGGTCAGTAACACATGTTGCTGATCCAGCTGAGTCAGACTATAGCTACGCTCGTAACGAATACCATTTACCACAACGTAAACTGGATGATGCTGGCCCGCTTCGCCAAATTTGAACAAGCGATTGACCTGAATTTTCAGGCTGACCATATCCTGGGCAGCATTTTCTTTATGCACAATCTTGCCCAATGGCTGGTTCAGCGACCAGAGTGGGTTAAATTTCTGCATCCAGAAATTAATCGCATGCTGATCAATCACGCTTTCTTTAAAGAAATCGATCGGCGATTTACGTTTTGCGAGTACCTGCATCTTCATAGCAATCTTGTTGGGTTTTGAATTATTATACACATGTATATATATTTGTATATACACCTGTATTGTTTCTATTCATTTCACAAGTTTGCTGCGCTTCGCTATAATACTGGAATGCCTCATATCCAATACATGACGAGTCTTCAATGAAAATAAGCAGTGACGCTTCCCTACTCAAAACAAACAACATTGATGAACCGATCATTGTACGCAGCGTGGGGCGTAAGGCGACGATTACCAAAGAAGAACTGTTTCAGGCAGCCTTAAATCTGATTGGCCCACAAAAAAGTATTGCCTCTTTAAGCCTGCGTGAAGTAGCACGCGAAGCCGGCATTGCACCGAACAGCTTTTATCGTCACTTTAAAGATATCGATGAACTGGCAATTGAACTGATTGACCGTGCCGGTCTGGTATTGCGTAAGATTCTGAATGAATCGCGTTTAAAGGCATCGAAACAGAACAGTATTATTCGTAGTTCAGTAGAAGTATTTATTGCCCAGTTAGATGCTGATGAAGGCAACCTGAGTTTGTTACTCCGTGAAGGCTATACTGGTTCACAATCATATAAACAGGCGGTAGAACGTCAACTCCAGTATTTTCAGCAGGAATTACAGGAAGACCTGGTACGTCTGGAAAGACTAAATAAAAGCCGTCTGCTCTATCCGGATATCGCTGCCAAAGCGATTACCCAGCTGGTATTTAACATGGGTGCCAAAGTGATAGATATGCCAGCTGATGAACGTCAGGAAATTGCCGAACAGACTATGATCATGATCCGTATGATTTTGGAAGGTGCTCGACATCTCGATCAGTCTCAAATCCGTTAATCCTAATGAATGCAAGCTAAATAGAAAGAGATGCCGGTTATCTCTTTTTATTCGATATTATCCCAAAGTTTTCAGTTTGGCTTTTACATATTCAGCTACCTGTTTTGGCTGTTCCAGTGGAAACATATGTCCACCTGGCAAGACTGAATAATCAATTTGATAAATTTTCTTTAAGCCTTGCGGCAGACCCTGTTGATAGAACTGGCTCTGTTCTGCAGTGATGAGGTGAATGGGAACTTGCGGTGCTTTACGCGGGGTACGCCACCACCAGGCCGGAACTGTCCGAAAGATTTCTGCTTCCACCTGTTTTGGAATTTTTAAAGTTACACCACCGCGCTGTTGATCTTCAACAATTCCACTGTCGATATAGTCCTGAAAACACTGTTCATCAAAATGCTTAAACAGACGATTCGATCTCAGCGCCTCTACCGCGTCCAGCTGAGATGACCAGTGGTCTTTACGCTTTAAAGTAATACCTGCCGGAGTAAAGCGATCAATACTTTTTAAATTGAGCTTTTTTACCAGTTCAAATAACGCACTGTTTTTCCCAATCACAAAAGGCGGATCCATAATGATGAGCTTAGAAAATAAAGCTGACTTTTTATAAGCCGCCATCATCGTAACTAAACCACCAAAAGAGTGTCCAAGTCCAATCACTGATTTTCCTGAAAATTGCTGTTCAATATCGGCAATCACCTCATCCACCAAATAACGCCAGTCTGTGGTAATTGGATAATCTGGATTCATGCCGATCAAAGGAATACTTTTAACCGTATATTCATACTGAAAACCGTTCAGGAACTTCCGATAGGTCGCTGATGGAATGCCATTGGCATGGGTAAAATGTAAGGCTGGCTTCATGCGGTTATATAGTTTTTCAATCCATGATGTCTGCAAGCTTAACCTTAAAGATGACTAAAAATGAGCACATATTCTTCCTAAGCATGACCTTGAAGTCACCGAATGAAGGATAAAAGCAGCTGGATTATTTTTGCGAAACTGTCAGATGCTGATTTGCCAGAAACTGGGCGCCACAACTGGCTTTGTCACCTGCGACAATCACAGCCCGCCCTAAAACAGTTATGGATTGATTTTTGGCAATGGCGGTCACCACGCTATTGCACTTGGGACAGTAATGCTTCATGCCTTGTAAATGCACAGCGATTCCCTGAATTAATATAGAATTTTCCGCTTCAGCAACTACACCACCATGTGAAGTTTGCGAGCCTAGAGTAATAAACGCCTGAGACATTATTTTGATTTCTTGTTATGGTTTTTTACCATTTTAACCGAAGATGATTTTTAACAACAACCATTTACTGACAGCTTATATCTTCAAACAAATATTCTTATCTAAATGAAATAGTTTTAATCATATAAATCCTCATAATTTCAATTCAGATTTCTTGTAGAAAAATAGCCATAAAAAAAACAGCCCGAAGGCTGCCTTTTCTTAGATGATTGTTATGGTTTAACCACCACCATCACCTGAATCGCTTCTGGGGTTACAGACAGACCATCCAGTAAGCTTAAACCTTCTTTCTGCAGTTTTTGCAGACGAGAAATTTCATCTTCACGGATGCTTGGGTTGAACTGTTTCAGATAAGTCAGACGGTCAATTTCATATTGCCATTTGCTGCCATAGACTTCCTTCGCCTGTTGCTTGAATTGCGGCAAAGCAGCACGAGCCAGTTCCAGTGCCTGTTGATAACGTGCTTCAATTACTTCACGACGCGCTTTTACGACCTGACGGCAGCTATTGCCATCCAGATGATGCAAGTATGGCTTCAGGATTTCTGGTGCAATTTTTTGCGACAGATCCTGACCTTTTTCACTAAGCAATACCCGAACCAATTGCTGTGGCAGGCTTGATGGCAAGTTCAGTGCTTTCGGTGCCACGACATCCACTTTAAACCAGACTTCAAGCAATACTGAACCTTGTGGCAATGCAGCAGACTTCAACACCGCAACGTTGGTACTACCAAAACCTTGCGTATTGATCATTTCCATCACACTTTCAGTGAATGGATGTTCAAGCGTCAAGTATTGAGCATCTTCACGGATTTGTGCCTGATCACGATAGAAGGTTGCAGTCATGCCCTCTTCATCCAGAGTCAGACCTTGCACCTGCATTTGATCGGTTGGCTTGATGATCACAGTACCATTACTTTGCTCATCAAAATCAATGTTGGTCGATGCCATAAAGCGCTTCATAAACATTGGCAAAGTCGTATTATCGTCATAGTCTTCAAGCGCAGTGACGATTTCCTGTGCCACCATTGGACGGCAAGAGTTATACTCCAGCAGGCGGTCACGGCCTTCTTGCAGTTCTGCTTCCAGCGCCTGACGTTGTACAGTCACTTCTTCTAGCAGGTCTTCAAAAGCCTGACCTTTATCAGCAAGTAAACAGTCTTTTAATTCAATAATGAAGTTTTCTTGCAATGTTTGCGCAGTTGGCGAAATATTGCTGAAAATATTCAGTGCTTCGTTATACCAGCGGAACATACGCTCTTGTGCAGTACCGACCAGATAAGGCACATGGATCTGGATACGATTTTCCTGACCGATACGATCCAGACGACCGATACGCTGCTCAAGCACATCTGGATTTGCTGGCAAGTCAAATAGGATCAAGTCAGAAGCAAACTGGAAGTTACGGCCTTCAGAACCAATTTCTGAACACAGCAAAATCTGCGCGCCATAAGACTCTTCAGCGAAATAAGCTGCTGCCTGGTCACGTTCCAGCAGGCTCATGCCTTCATGGAACATCGCAGTACGGATACCAGCATGAAGACGTAGCACATTTTCCAGTGCTTCTACTACTGGACCACTACGCGCAATCAAAAGCACTTTTTTGTGTTTGAGATCAGTGCGGAGTTTTTCCATCAACCACATTACTCGTGGGTCTGATTCCATCCAGGAACCATCAAGCTGTGATTCTTCGGGCCACATTTGTTCACGTAGCTTGCCATTTTTAGACCAGTTTTCAGGTGCTGGTAATGGTGCTGGCTGGCAGTCCCGCCCCGGGAAGCCCTGAATGGCTTCACGGGTATTACGGAACAGGATACGGCCAGTACCATGGCGGTCCAGCAGTTCGTGAATCGCACGGAAACGTTGCTCAGGGTTATCTTCAATACGATGACCAAGCAGACCTTCAAGTGCTGCCAGATGCCCTTCTTCAAGTGGCATATCTGACATTAGCACTTCAGCAATTTTTGCAGTCTGCTGATATTGTGCTTCTTCATCCAGGAAACGGTCTAATGAACTGAAACGTTGTGGATCCAGCAAACGTAAACGCGCAAAGTGCGATTCCACACCCAGCTGTTCAGGTGTTGCCGTTAACAATAATACGCCTGATGTTTTTTCAGATAGTTCTTCAACCAGATCGTAACGGTCGTTACCACCCTCTTCTTCACTCCACATCAAATGATGCGCTTCATCGACAACCAGCAGATCAAAACCAGCTTCAAGTGCCTGCTCACGCAGGTCTTCGTGGTCAATCATCAGGTCAATAGAAGCAATAATGCGTTGTTCAGTCAGGAATGGGTTCAGATCAGGATCGTGTTCTTTGATCGATGCAGTACGGGTTAAATCAAATAGTGAGAATTCCAGATTGAAACGACGGCGCATTTCAATCATCCACTGATATTGCAGTGAATCTGGTACCAGAATCAGAATACGTTCAGAACGGCCAGTTTTTAACTGTTGGTGAATGATCAAACCGGCTTCAATGGTTTTACCCAGACCTACTTCATCCGCCAGCAATACACGTGGTGCAAAACGTTTACCTACTTCGTGTGCGATATATAACTGATGCGGAATCAGGCCTACACGTGAGCCAACCAGACCACGTAACGGGCTGCTTTGCATATTGGCTTGCATGAGCATGGCTTCAATGCGCAGGTCATACCATTCTTTATAATCGATCTGGCTAGCCAGCAAACGGTCTAATGGCTTAGACAACTGAATGGTTGCACCAATACGGGTTTCATTCAGAGCTTTACGTTCCTCAGTACCATCACTTAAAGTACGTACAACCTGATAGCGCACCACGCCGTTGCGATCTTCAAAAGATTCAACCGTCCAGGTATTGCCTTCCTGGTCTTGCAGTTCATCATTTACATTAAAAATGATACGAGACAAAGGCGCATTGCTACGTGCATAGACACGGGTTTCGTCGCTTTTCGGGAATAAAATGCTGACCGATCGCTCATCAACATCAATGAGAACCCCCAGACCGAGTTCTGTTTCAGTATCTGATAACCAACGTTGACCAATAGCAAACTGCTGCAATTTTTCCACCTTTATCTTAAGTACAAGACTGTAAAGATTATGCTCAAAAATAACACATCATTTGAGCAAAATTTCACACCTTCAAGCAATATATTTTGACACAAAGCCCACCAAAAGTGGGCATCAATAACGACGATTAAACAAGTATTTCCTAGAATGGTGCAGGGCAATAAAACTCGACTTTTTCTGCATTTTTAGGATGAATAAAACTGAGCTGTTCTGCATGCAGACACAGGCGTGGCATCAACTGTTGCTGTTGCACTGTAGCATATAAAGTATCGCCAATAATTGGATGACCGAGATACTGCATGTGTACACGGAGCTGATGTGAACGGCCGGTAATGGGTGTCAGTTTGACGCGAGTAACGGGCTGTCCCTGAATTTCAAAATGCTCGACTGCCTGCCAGTGGGTCAATGCGGGCTTGTTATGATTTGGTTCAGCAATATGTAATGGTGGACGGCTTGGATCATAGATCACCGGTACATCGACAGTACCCTCACCTTCTAATGTGCCGGCCACAATTGCTTGATAGACTTTATCTGTTTGGCGTTCTTGAAACTGCCGGGAGATCACTTTTTGCCCTTCACGGCTTAAGGCAAAGACCAGAATTCCAGAGGTATCCCGATCGAGACGATGAATAAGCAGTGTTTTTGGTTCTAATTCTACTAATCTGTTAATCAGGCAATCTTGCAAATCTTCTGTTTTACCGGGTACTGTGAGTAAACCTGCTGGTTTATGAATGACCATAAAATCGTCATCACGATGAATCAGATGTTCGGTTAGAAAATTGCTCAAAGTTCAATCCCTGGCTGATCGCGCAAAACAAGGCGGCAATGATAGAAAGCTTGGCACAGAATTACAATGTCGTTTTCTGTAATTGCCGATGAAATTTCCGATTATATTAAGAAAATTGCCCAATTCGTGCTTATCTGCGTGCTGATTGCAGAACAAAACTCACCAGTTCTTCTAGTGAAGGATATTCATAAACATCTTCATAACGGACATTTGCACCATTAGCGCGCTACACACCAACCAGGCTTACCACAGCGATCGAGTCCAGTCCGCATTGTCTTAAATCTACATGTGGATCAATATCTAGTACATCCATATCCAGCTGTTCTGCTACTGCTAACATAATACCTTTGCTCGACAACACATATTCTGCTGGCGCACTCAGATTCCATAATCGGGTCAAGCTATAACTATTCATATGATGCAAGCCTTGTGCAGAAATATTATCGATCCACTGAATGTGCTGTTCTTGATTTGACAATAGGATCGCATCATCAATCACGCAAATTTGCTCAGTCACACTTTGTAAATGTGGCAGGATTTGTTTCAACATTGAGGTGATTGTGCCTGCAAAGATTAACTGTGGATGGGTTGAGGCATATTCACCGAGTTGCTGCATACCTTGAATCAGATCATCACCGTACAGGTCAACAATGGGAATATCGAGTGCTTTGGCTTTGTTGCTGATTTGAATCAGGTTTTGCATAAGCACACTGTCTTGAATCCCCTGCATCAAGCGTAGATTTTGTAAGCCTACAAGAACTAGAACAGATTGTGTTGAGGACAGTTGCCATTTGGCTTGGGAAGGTGCAAACTGGATTTTTTTAGGCATTGGGTACAGCATAGTAGACTCTTATAAATACAAAATGGCATGAGGATTCATGATATTTTAGTCTAGTCTCAATTTGAAAAATTTTTGATTGCACAAACATTTATTGAACTAATTTCATATAATACCCTTATATTAAATAGACATAAATTTAGTAAATTATTCATGCTCCATCTTTAGAAAAACTTGCAGATTCTTTTTTAATTTGTAATCCTTGTCACTAAGGGTGTCTAACTAAGCTAAGGCAGGTGTGTGTTGTAGTCGGGCCGCTACAATAATGATAAAGAGCGCCTATATGTTGAATTTCAAGATTTTTAATAAAGTCTCTACAGAAGTATTGACGATAAAAAATGACCTCCAGCTTAATTCTGAGCAGCAATTAATTAATAAATATAGAACTTCTACTTCTGAGGATTATAGACAAGCTATTGTTTTGATCTTTAAAGAACGTGGTTACACTAGACTAGAAATAGGCCAAATATTCGAAAGGTAAATTTAAACTTTTTCTAAAATTGGAGAAAATATAATAAACGTGACATGAAATACGATTTTTATTTTATATAGAAAAGCCCCCTCATTACCGATTGGGCTTTTATTTGATATTTCACGCTTCATTTTGGAACAATTTATTGAATTGAATTAATCAATTTCTATTTTGAATTAACTCAGCTGTGCTAAAAACTTCTCAATTGCTACCTGAGCAATCTCCGCATCTTCAAACGACTTCACACCAGATACACCGATTGCACCCACTAACTGCCCTTGATACAGAATCGGCTCACCACCTTCCAACATACCCGAGAAGGTATCCATTGTCAGAAAACCCATCTGGCCGCCTTTAATAATATCTTCAAATAGCTTGGATGGACGGCGACTCATGGCAGAACACTTGGCTTTTTCCAGACATAAGTTAGCCGTCATAGGTGAAGCACCATCCATACGCTTCATCGCAAGTAAATTACCCGTTTCATCCACCACCGCAATGCTGACATTAAAGCTATTCTGAATCGCATATTGATGGGCTTGATCTAATAAAAATTCTGCATCACTTAAAGTCAAATAATGTTTGGTTTGCATTTTGATCTCAAATTAACTGAAGCTTCCCTCTCCTTTTAGGGGAGGGTTAGGGAGAAGTGTGATCTTTATTTACAACGATGAATACCCTCTCCTGAGCGAATATTAAAAGCATTGCTTATAAATTGCTTATAAAATAAAGCCCAAGAGAGGGTTAGGGAGGATTTAAATTTACCCTTTCATCTCAGCAAAAGTTTCTTTTGCTGCTTGAATGGTATAGGCAATATCTTCATCAGAATGTGCAGCCGAAATAAAGCCTGCTTCAAATGCTGATGGCGCCAGATTTACGCCACGATTGAGCATCCCATGGAAGAATTTACGGAAAGCATCGACATCGCATTTCAACATTGAATCGAAGCTGGTGATGTCTTCTTGATCAGTAAAGTATAGACCAAACATACCACCGACTTGTTGGGTCTTGAACGGAATACTAGTTTCATCCGCAGCAGCTTGTAAACCAACCAGCAGTTTCTCAAGTTGCGCAGTTAATTTCTCATAGAAACCTTCTTGACACAGATGCTTAAACATCTCGATACCAGCACGCATTGCCAGTGGGTTACCTGATAAAGTACCTGCTTGATATACCTTACCAAGCGGTGCGATGCATTCCATCACTTCACGTTTACCTCCGAATGCACCCACTGGCAAACCCGCACCGATGATTTTACCCAAAGTGGTTAAGTCAGGAGTTACGCCGTAATGTGCCTGAGCACCGCCAAGACCAACACGGAAACCTGTCATTACTTCATCAATAATGAAAACTGAACCATGCTCATCACAGACATCACGAATGGCTTGAAGAAACCCGTCAATCGGTTTCACCAGGTTCATGTTACCTGCCACAGGTTCAACAATCACACCCGCAATTTCAGAACCGAACTTGGCAAAGCATTCTTTTAAGGTAGCGATGTCATTGTATGGAAGTGTTAAGGTATGTTTTGCAAAGTCCGCTGGTACGCCCGCAGAAGTCGCTTCGCCCTCGCCTTTGGTCAAAAGCCCTGAACCTGCTTTTACCAGTAAGGAATCCGAGTGACCGTGGTAACAACCTTCAAACTTCACGATCTTGTCACGGCCAGTATAACCACGTGCCAGACGGATCGCAGTCATCGTTGCTTCAGTACCTGAGTTGGTCATACGAACCAGTTCAATTGATGGCATGATATCGCAAATGATATCCGCCAAAGTCGTTTCATGAACCGTCGGTGCACCAAAGCTTAAGCCATCTACCGCAGCATCCTGAACAGCTTTAATAATCGCTGGATGCGCATGACCCAAAATCATCGGGCCCCATGAACCAACATAGTCCACATAACGTTTACCATCAACATCGTATAGATAAGCACCTTGTGCCTTTTCGATAAAGACTGGCGTACCGCCTACACCGTTAAAAGCACGTACAGGTGAGTTTACGCCACCTGGAATATGTTTATTGGCTTGTTTAAATAGTTGTTCTTGCTTTGGAGATAAACTCATGAGAATCACTCAACTCAAAAAAATAAGATAAGAAATAAAAAAAATTAAACTTGTTCAGCAAATAGTTCTGACCAGTCATACACACGTTGACCGACAGTAGACATTGAACGACCTAAAACATCGCTAATAACCGCACAAAGATCCGCACCTGCCTCAATCACTTCTTTCGAGTTTTCAACAGTTAAGCCACCAATTGCACAGATGGGTACATTTAATTTTTGCTTGGCCAGTTTTAAGGTTTCCAAGCCAATATTGCCCGCTTCAGGTTTACTATCAGTGGCATAGATTGCGCCAAATGCCACATAATTTGCACCATCTGCAATGGCTTGTTCAGCCAGCTCAAGTGAGTTGTTGCAACTACGACCAATCAAAACATTTTTAGGTAACCGTTCAACAGCTTCCTGAATGGAACCATCACCCTGCCCCAAATGCACACCTACGCCATATTTTACCGCAGTTTCTAAATCATCATTAATCACAAATGGAACTTTATATTGTTCACACATTTGTTTCATATATTCGATTTCATAAGCCTGATTTTCTTTCGCCACTTTTTTACGACGATACTGAAGTACTGCAACTTCATAAGTTGCCATCGCACCTTCAAGTTTCGCAAGAAGAAGTTCAATTGGATCATCATTGGTAATTAAATACAAACCGCGCATGACTGCCGCCATTCAAAATACATCAGCTATTATAGGCATAACCAAGAGCATGATGACACCATGCAAACTTATATAACGACATATTTTCAGTAAATAAATACAAGGAATGCAGTATCAAAATAACCAGTTCATTTAATGTGGAAAATTAATAATTTCAGGGATAATTTATATCTGCTATTTGACTTAAATAAATCACATAAAAATAATCATCAGTTATGAATCACTCATTTGATACCCTGATTTTTATGCACCCAATTTGTAGGAGCATTGCAGAATGTCAGGTAATAATTTTACCTTGCCGGATGTTGGCCATAAAAAAAGCCCGGAGAAGGTCACTCCAGGCATGGAAAACTGTGTAATTCTTGCTGCTATATCTTTTGGTAAAATATTACCTTTAGACAACGCCTTAATTATTAGAACATTAACTCTAAGCTTGCAAGCGTTTTCCTGTAATTTTGATGACCCATCAATACATTTTTTTATTTTTTAATCCGTTTTAACTTGGAATCTTGTCCTGATCACGACTAATCAGGCTGATATTGCCACGCAATACATCAGCAAACATACGCCAATCCGAGACAAAACTATATAGTGGCTGCTTAAAGCTAGCGGGCTTGTTTTTCTCAAAAATAAAATGTCCGATCCAAGCACAGGCATAACCCGATGCCAGTCCATAAAGAAAATATTTAGGTTTACGCTGTATGATCGCCTTGCTAAAGAAATACAGCCCGATACTGCTCCCTGCTACATGCAGACGGCGACTCATAATATTGCGGTGTTCAGTCAGATAAAATCGATAAAATTCATGATAATCACGGATCGGCATTGGCTGGCTAACTGCTAGCGTCAGATTCGCTTTAGGTTCTACTTGTGCATTCATGGCATCATCCTGATATTTTTAATTTCACATTAGCGCATTATTTAAACATTTAAAAGTGCGATTTCATGCAGTGAGCTTTCTCAGCTATGTTTAATTTTCCTTGAATCTAGCATGCTTTCAACTGCTTAGGCATGAATAAATTCTATCAATTTAAACAGGTTCATGATTTTTTTAGCCTGGTCAAGTCTTACTAAAAAAATGATTTTAGTTACAATCTTCGACTTAAAAATTAAAAACATGATTGCAGCGTGTATGTGCTCACATCCACAGCATATACAAAGCATCATCAGCTCTGTCTATCACCTTTATAGACAGTACAAACAGGATATTTATCATGGTTGAAGTTGAACTTAAATTTCAGATTCCTGCAGCACGCCGCACTGCGCTGTTAAAGGCACTTGATCCGAAGAAGTCCGAACAGATTCAACTGCAAGCCAAATACTATGACACCGAAGACCGTCTGCTTTCAAAAAGTGGCGTAGCCCTGCGTCAGCGTCTGGAAGGCACTCGTTGGGTACAAACCTTAAAAGCAGCCGGTAAAAGCCATATTGAACGTTTTGAACATAATCATGACCTGGGTGAACTGGAACGGGCACCTGAACTGGATCTAAATATTTATGCCACTGCACCAGAAGCGCAACAAATTTTAAATAACGCACTGGGTGATCAGATCAGCCAGCTCAAGCTACAGTTTGAAACGGATATCACCCGTACCCTGCGCGTGATTGAATATGAAGGCACTGGAATTGAAGTTGCCCTCGATATCGGTGCGATCCGTACTCTAGATGCCGAACAGGAAGTCCATGAAGTCGAATTCGAACTAAAAAGTGGTTCAGTTGAACAATTGCTGGCATTTAGCTTTGAATGGGTTAAGAAATATCAGCTATGGCTCGATGTGCGCAGCAAAGCAGAAATCGGTAACCTGCTTGCAACGCAGCAAAAAGTTAGCCCAGCGGTACCAGCTAAAGAATTCCAGCTCAGCAAAAAAGATAGTGCAGCCAAAGCTTTATGTAGTCTGATCGCCCAGCAGATGCAGCATTTACTGCCTAATATCGCAGCAATTTCAGCGCAGGTCGCAGAGCAGGATCATATTGATCAGGCACAACAGGCCTTAGATCATCTCTATCTGACCCTACTTTTGTTTAAAGATTGGCATACTCAGGTTTCAGACAAATGGGCTCATCAGCTGTCTGCCTTTAAACAGCAGTTTGAACATCTGCAACATTTACAGCACATGCAGAACACTCTGGCTGGCTTCCTGCAAAATCCTACAACCGCAGAGAACCTGACTAAAGATATCCTTTATGCCAAAGAGAAGCTGGGTAATCTGGTGAAATCCACCCAGAATGTGCATCACTATCTGGAATTACTGATCTTCAGCTTAAGTACAGATGAAGCCAAGCCACTGGAATTAAAATCTGCAGCGCAAACTACTTTGCAGCAACAATACAAAGTTTTGCAGGAACAAATGAGTCAGACTGATATTACCAATTTTGAGAGTCTGGATCAGCTAGCAATTCGCATTCAGGAATTAAAATTTAGCTTCCCGATTTTGACCACAATTTATGATGTCAAAAACCTGCAAAAATACAGTAAGGCATTAAATGATGCGCAGCAGGCAGCAAATGAATATCAGACACTGGCCTCTTCTGCAGTCTATATTCAACAGACCGAGCTGGAAGCCAGTGACTGGTTTGTCTTGGGCTGGCTGACTGCAAAGCAGGAAGTTTATGCGCAAAAACTGCTAGAGGCCACAGAACAGTTTCTGATAAGCCGCAAGTTTTTAAAATAAAGTCGCTTTATCAAGTTTTATTGCAGTTGTAGAAAATCTATCCTAAAGCACTTCAGTCGCAGAGGTGCTTTTTTGTTGCATTTGCAGCTTATCTTTTCCAAACGCTTTGGGCTATATTCACTATTATAATTATTAGACGCCGTATCGAGGAGGAGCACCCGATGGCAGAAATCGAACTCAAATTTCAAGTTCCCTCCCACATGCACGCACAGCTGCAACAAGACTTCATCAGTTTAACGCTAGTGCGTAATCATCTCTGGGCTCGTTATTTTGATACGACTGAGTTACAGCTGCGCGAGCATGGCATTGCTTTACGGCAGCGCCTGGAAAATGAAATCTGGCTACAGACCCTTAAAGCTCCTGGGAAACAGCCTTTTGAGCGTCTGGAGGTGGAATTTGAGCTAGGAAAAGAACAGCCTGAACAATGTGACCTTAAACACTATAAAAATTATCCTGAAGTCAGTGAACTGCTTAAAGAAGCATTAGGATCACTAAAAATTCCTTTAAATCTGCAATTTGAAACTGAAGTGCAACGTTCTATTCATGTAGAAAACTATAAAAACAGTGTGATTGAAATTGCTTTTGATCAAGGTGAAATCCGGCATGGTACAGAATTTATTGCCATTTATGAGCTGGAATTTGAACTCAAACAAGGACAGCTGAGTGAACTGATCGAATTTGTACAACCCTGGATCCAACGTTATGACTTATGGCTAGACAGCCGTAGCAAGTCAGATCGTGGCTATGCTTTGATTGAAGGCAGCAGCATTACGCCAGCTCAACATCAACTGCCGCTGGTATTAAGCAAGGATGATAACCTACATGGCATGTTGCAGAAAATTATTAGAAATACCTTGCAACACCTACTTCCTAATGCGACGGCACTGTCTACTGAACATTATGACAGTGAACATATTCATCAAGCTCGGGTCGCTATCCGTCGTCTGCGCAGTGCCTTACGCTTTTTTAATGTCGATGAGCTAGAAATTCCTCCTATTTGGGTGGAGCAACTGACTGAGCTTTTTCAGCAACTCGGTGCAGCACGTGATCGCGATGCCTTGGCAGAAAGCTTATTGCCACAACTTGAAGCTGCCGGATCACCGATTCTGAGCTTACCACCGGCAACAGAAGAAAATGTCGATGTAGAACAGGTGTTCCGGGAACCAGAAACCAATTATCTGATACTGGACTTACTCCGTTATAGTGAGGCTGAACCTAAACAGGTCACTACAGATATTCGTATGCTGTATAAGCGTCTAGGCAAATTACATCAGCAGATCTGTGCCGATGCTGAACAGTTTTGTGAGCTGGCAATTGAAGATCAGCATCGTACCCGTAAACGGGTAAAGCGTTTACGCTATAACATCGAATTTCTGCAAAACCTGTTTCCAGCCAAACAGGTGAAAAATTATCTCAAAGCGTTAAAACCGCTACAGGAAAGCCTGGGTCAATATAATGACCTACATGTTGCAGAAAGTCTATATCAGCCTTATGTGAAACGAAAGCCTAAAGCATGGTTTGTGCTAGGCTGGTTGCATGCGGAGCAACAGCGGCTGCAAAAGGAAATTCAGGCAGAGTTACAGCAATTTGCCCAGGTACAGCCTTTCTGGAAGAAATAGATCAGTAAATACTTAGCGATATTTACCGTAAACTTTCCAGGTATTGTTATCGGCAAGCGGATCGTTATAACTGTCACTGCGCTGTTTACGTGGCTTATCTCGTGCATCTACCAGTTCGAAATGCTGCTCTACGCTCAGGACAATACCATTCACATAGAATCGAGTCCGAGTATATTCACTTTGCCCATGCTGGAACACATAAGTGCGCAAATCGACAAATTCCCGATGTGCTACCAGTGCTGCTGTCTCATCACTGTCTAGCCAGCGTTGCATCGCCTGAATCTGTGCCGGCTCGAATTGACCGCATTTTTCTACCAGACTGGCAATGCCACGAAAAGTTTTTGATTCTTTGGCACGGGTTTTATTGATCCGGATACGATCGACATGAAAATAGAATAATGGCAGATTTAAATGGCTCGGCAGATGAACTGCATCCAGCACCTCATCTTCCATAAAAGGCTGAAACAGATCCTGCGCCCTTTCAATCAGACCCGTCCACTGACGATAATATTCTTCCACCTGCGACTTGCTGCCATAGTAAATTGGTAGTCCTTCAACATTGGCCAGATTGACTGGTGGCCAGATATTTTGACGTAATAAGGCAATGTCACTTTTTAGGCTTTGTACAGCAATTGCATCTTGCATGGGAATCACATTTTTATGCTTAGGCTATTTTTAGATTAAGGCAAAGGTTTAGTTTCTGCAAGGCTTTGCCTATAATGAGTCGATTAAGATTTTAGTGTCAGGAAAAATTCATGGTTCAAAAGATTGAAGCAACCGATGTAACCGAAGAAGAAGCGTTAAATGCTGCATTCTTTGAACGTGCTGATGAATTTATCAAGCAAGCCAATGAGTTTAGCCGCGTAGAAAAAGGCTCTCAGGAAAATCCTGCAGAAAAGCGTGGTCAAGTCAGCGCTTCGATGCTGTTTGCAACTGCCCGTTTTAATACCTGGGTGGCAGCCAACAATTTCAAAGACGGCAATGAAATGCGTGATGCCAAAGATCAGGTGATGTCTTACATTCTTCAGCAGTTTCAGATGATGCTGGAAGACAATTATGACGAATACTGCGAGCAGTTTGAAAACTATTTGCGCTTCCGTCATAACGAAGAATTCCATGCTAACAAGCATAAACATGATCATGACCACGATCATTAATGCTCAGCCCTTCGGGGCTTTTTTTATGCCTGGCATTTTTAGATCAACTTTTTGCATTGACGCCCGTATTATTTTACTTCTATATAGCAATAAGAATAATTCCAATAACAACAAGGAAAGTCATGCAGCTTAGTTTCCCCATCATCGACCCACATATCCATCAGTGGGATCCCTATCACACCCCTCATGCAGCTGCACTGGCAGTCAAACTGTTTGGTAAGCATCCTCGCCTGCTGGACCGTATGGTGCGCCTCCTGAATCCAAAACCAATTATTGAAACGATAGGCCTGACTGAACACATTACCGCACCTTATTTACCTGCCCATTACAAACAGGATATTGCTCATTATCAGGTCGAACAGGTAGTACATATTGAAGCTGGCTGGCATGAACACAAAGGCACAGGTGTCGTGAATGAAACCCGATTTGTAGCCGGTCTGCCTTTTCAGGCACACGATCTGGCATTGGGTGCAATTGTGGCTACCGCGGATCCACGCAGGAAAGACTTTAAAAAGTTACTGCAACTCCATCAAGAAGCTTCGCCCAAGTTTCGTGGGATCCGTAAAATGGCTTCCGTGCATCCAGATAAAGGCGTGCATGCCTGGGCTGATGAACCCCATTTGTACCTTAATAAAAAATTCCTGAAAGGGTTTGAACATCTGGCCAAAGCCAGGCTGAGTTTTGATGCCTGGGTCTATTCCACCCAGATTTCTGATGTGATTCATCTTGCTAAGACTTTCCCTGAAACACCGATTGTTCTGGATCATCTCGGCACGCCTGTTGGACTATTTGGCACAGTGGGTAAAGGTACTGGAAAAACTGCACAGGAAAGGCAACGGATTCTAGAAAACTGGCAAACAGATCTGGCCAAACTGGCAGAGTGTCCGAATGTCATGACCAAAGTCTCTGCGCTATTTATGCCAGTGCTGGGTCATCATTTTCATCAGCAGCGACAATTAGCTTCCAAAGCGCAGCTGATTGAACTTGCGACGCCTCTGATTCAGCATGCCCTAAAATGCTTTGGAACGGATCGTGCCATGTTTGCCTCCAATTTTCCGATGGATCGGGTCAGTGCAAATCTGGTCGATATCATTGATGCTTTTAGTGATATCGTGCATGGCTATGATGGAAATGCTTTAAAATCTGTTTTTTATGATAATGCTAAAGGTTTTTACCGGCTTTAAAGGTTGAGAAAATGGCCAGAAATTATGGAATATCTATTACCTCTCACTTATGGAAGATATTTACTACTATTAAAGAATAAACATTTCCCTTCCTTATAAAAACCTCCTGCATTGAGGAGGTTTTTTAGTCAGTTATCTATCAGAATTAAGCAGATTTAACGTTTCGTAAGCGTGGTCTGATTTACTGGCTGCCCATATTGATCCGACATCACTTCTACCAGCTGATCGGCAGTCAGATACTTTTGAATCACGGCATCGATATCTGCTTTGGTTAAGGCTGCCACCGCGCGGTCACGTTTCTGACGATAGTTCAAGTCACGGTTCCGTTCCAACTGAGGCACCAGCATGCTATGAATACGGCGATCATCTTCCAGTGCTGTGACACGTTTTTTCAAAATACTGGCTTTTGCAGCTTCGACTTCTTGTGCCGTGACACCTTTGCTACGTAGCTCAGCAATCACCTTACGTATTGAATCCGATACTTGGCCAGAGCGTCCTGCAGTATAGTTTGCGCCAAAGGCCAAGGCACCGGCATTGTCCCATTCAGCGAAATCTACATTGGCACTAAAGCCATAGACCAAGGCATTCTTTTCACGTAATTCCTGTGCCAGACGAGAAGACAGTTGTGAATCACCCAAAATGTGTCTTAATACCAGTAATGCAGGTACATCTGGATGATCTGAACCCACCGGAATTGAAATGGCGGCGACATAGCTGCCAAACTCGCGCTGTTCCGATAATGCATGTACCCTTTCAGCAGTACGCGCGACATATTCAGACTTGAGGCGAGTATAAGGCTCATTGCTCTTCCAGCCCTCAAATTCCTGCTTGATCAGCGTCTGCATCGCTTGAGGTTTAAATTCACCCGTGACCGCAACGCGGGCATGATGGGTTTTAAAGAAACGTTGATACAGTTGCTGGACCTGTTCACGCGTCGCTGCGTTGATCTGCTGTTTAGCCAAGTCAGGCTCAAAGTGATAACGTAAATCTCCCGGCTCATAACGCTCAAGCAGACGCGCAAAAGTCAGACTGGTCACTGTATCCGGTTCTGTATAAGGACGGTCTAAGTTGGACAAAGACTGAGACTTGATCAGGTCAAACTGGCTCTGTTCAAAAGTCGGATTTTTCAATACATCCAGAATGTATTTAAAATATTCCTCAAAATATTCTTTTTTGGCTGAAATCGAAATATTCAGGCCATTGCCTGATGCACTGACATTGGCCGAGCCACCTACTTCAATAGTTTTGTCTGAAATCTGTTGCAGGCTGTGAGTCTCAGAAGCTCGCATGATCAAGTAAGCCATCAGATCCAGCAATTCCCCTTTATGCTTGAGTGTTTCAGCTGTACCAAAATCAAGGGCAATCGTCGAGTAGACTTTGTCATCGCGGGTCTGGGTGGGGAACAAAGCATACTGAATGCCATTTTGCAGTTTGCCACGCTGGATCTGCTTTTCTTTGCTGGTCAGTAGCTTTTTAGACTCCTTCACATACTGTTTCACTTCCGCCTGGTAAACCGAAACATCTTTTAATGGTTCTTCAGTGACAGGTTTTAGATCCAGGGTTGGTTTGGCTTCTGCAAGCTGCTCTTGCTGTTTGGCTTTTTTCTGATCTTCAGGCGTAGGTACAATATTGCCCTGAATGCGGTATTCCGCCTTAAAGAAATCTTTATAGATCGAGTTAGCATCTGCCACAGTCAGGTTTTGAATTGCATCCAGATCCTTAAAATATTTGCTCCAGTCTCCATTGGAAGATGCAATATAATCACTCAGGCGTGAACCTAGTGCTGCTGCATTATTTTTAATGTTCTCAGCAGCATTGCGGCTCATATTTTTAACCCGGTTCAGCTCAGTTTCATTAAAACCTTTACCCTGCTCGACACCATTCTGCAACGCCTGTTCGACCTTTTTCGCATCATGATTCGGTGCATAGACTGCACCCATGAAGACCATATTAAAGTCCTTATCTAACCAGGTGGCAGACTGTACAGCTGTCGCTGTTCCCTGCTCGACAACCCCCTGATACAGATGCCCGCTCGGCTGCAAGGTGTACAGCGTTGGTGTTACCGATAATGCGTTCTGCTTAGCTACTTCTGAACGGTTCAGATAGATATTGAATTTGGCAAAATCACTGCCTTTGGCCACAGTAAACTCACGCTGTTTAATCTTTTCAGGACTTAACTCTGGTACTTTCGGCTGTTCTGGTACAGAACGTGCCTTGATTGGACTAAAATGCTGGTCAATATATTTTAATACCTGTTTCTTGTCGAACTTGCCTGAAATTACTATATAGGCATTATTTGGTGCATACCAGGTCCGGTAGAATTGATTCAGTTCCTGCATATTGATCGATTGCAGCTCGTTTAAATCGCCAATTGGCAGACGACCAAGATGCTGGTTGCCATAAGCTGATTTAAAGATTTGATCCATCAATACTGAAAATGGCTGATCCAGACGGATTTCACGTTCACGTTTAACAATATCAATTTCAGTTGGCACATATTTTTCTTGCAGTACCAGCTTATCCATCCGTTCTGCTTCAAGCTGGATCACCGCAGCCAGTGCAGTACTTTCAGGGCGAACCAGATTGGTATATTTGGTGGAATAATAATCCGTACTGGCATTCGATGAGAGTGTGTACTGATCCAGACGACGCTGAAATTCATCGCCTTTAATATTTTCAGTCCCTTTAAAGGCTAAATGTTCTAATAGATGTGCCAGACCACCTTTCCCCTGCGGATCGTTCAATGAACCGGTGAAATAGACCGTATTCATAAAAGTCTTATTTTCTTTGTCATTTGGTGCAAGGACAATTCTTAAACCATTATCCAGTTTATATTCTTCAATATTTTGTTCTGTTTTTACCAATACTGGTTGAGCAAAACTGAGCGTCGCTGCGCCCATTAAAAACATGGAAAGTGTTAATTTTTTAAAACGTAGTGACATTCTGGATCCAGCAAATTTAAACATGAACTTTTTATTCAGTGAACATCATAGAGAATGACTCTCTTGTTGTGAGTTGTATTTTTATAAAAGCTGCTGTTCACAACAGCTTTTAGATATTCTATCTGATTAAAGCAGAATTTCAGCTTTCATATACAGCTTGCCATAACCTGAAATTTCAATCCGATCATTATCCTGCATCTCGCAATACAGCACACCACCCCGGCTTGAGCCCTGATAAGCAACCAGCTGCTGTTTTCCGAGTTTTTCTGCCCAGATCGGCACGATTCCGGTATGAATTGAACCTGTCACCGGATCTTCATTAATACCATTACTTGGTGCAAAATAACGCGATACACAGTCATACTGTTCTGCACCCGCCGTTAAGGCGACATCCAGCAATGCGCCAGTCGCAGTAATCGCGGTACGGCGATCATTGACCTGTTTCAGTAATTCAAAATCCGGAGTCTCATCCAGCACATCCTGTACCGACTCATATTCGATAATATAGGCCTGTTCATTTAAATAGACATTTTTAAAAGATTTGGTCAAAGCTCCACGCAACATAGCAGGATATTCATCGACCAAAACTGCCCGACGGATCGGGAAGTTCATACGGATTTTTCCATCTTCATCTTGACTAACTATAAAAATACCGAGATTTTTTACATGAAATCGAATGGTTTTATGCGAGGTATAATCCAGAAATAATACAAAGCTGCTGGCCAAGGTCGCATGCCCACAGAAATCAACTTCTTTCGTTGGCGTAAACCAGCGAATTTCATAGTTTTCTGCATCAATGGTCTTTACAAAGGCAGTTTCAGATAAATTATTTTCCAGCGCAATGTTTTGCATCAGGCTCTCATCCAGCCACTCATCCTGCACAATCACCGCAGCGGGATTGCCCTTGAACAGCTCCGTAGTGAACGCATCCACTTGATACATTTTCATTGCTTAAACTCCTTTTGTTTAGCGTTTTAGTTTAAAAGCTTTTTTCGCCAAAAAAATTTATATATGTTAATAAGCCAATAAGTGCATAATTTTTAGCACGTACATTTGTTTATTTTAAGGTCTGCAATGTCTAATCCCCATCTGAAAGCTGTACCCCTGGAAAAATCCTATCGTTTGCTCAATCATGGTCCAACGGTGTTGGTCTCTGCCAGGGATCAGGAAAATACGGATGTTATGGCCGCAGCCTGGGCTTGTGCACTAGAATTCCAGCCAGCTAAAGTCACTGTAGTTTTAGATAAAAGTACCAAAACCCGCAAAATTATTGAAAATTCTGGTTACTTTGCTTTGCAAGTTCCTACGCTTAAACAACTGAACATGGTGCAAGCTGTTGGCACGATCAGCATGCATGATCAACCCAATAAGTTAGAACAATGTGGTGTGGAACTGTTCCAGTTTGATCAGTCAGACATTCCGGTTGTAAGGGGTTGTGCAGCCTGGCTGCTGTGTGAACTGATTCCTGAACCCCATAATCAGCAAACTCATGACCTGTTTATTGGCAAGGTCATTGCGGCTTATGCTGACGAGCGCGTGTTCCGTGATGGACACTGGTATTATCAGGACGTGGAGCGTGAATGGCGCAGCATTCACCATATTGCAGGCGGTCATTTTTATAGCATTGGTGATCCGGTTTCAGCGGATGATATAGACTGATCACCCAACCTATACACTCTTAAAATCAGATACATGAATCATCAACAAACATCGACCCAGCATCTGCATATGCCGGGTAATTATGCTAATTTACTAAATAACTTCAAACGGTTTAACTGAAATGATGCCTTTCAAAATTCACTGTATAGACGTCAAAAATAACTTACAGAATTATATCTGGCTGCTGGAATATACACACTCCAAACAGGTCGTGGCTGTTGATCCCACAGAAGCTGGTCTGGTACAGGAATATTGCCAGCAGTATGGGCTGGAACTAGCGCAGATCTGGTTAACCCACTGGCATAAAGACCATATTGGCGGTGTACCCGAACTGATTCAGGATAAAAACATTCCGGTATATGGTCCTCGTGAGGAATTGAGTAAAATTCCATTCATCAGCCATCCTCTGGAGCATGAAGATGAATTCGCTTTTCATGGTATCGATGTCAGCATCATCAGTGTACCGGGACACACTTTAGGCCACATTGTCTACTTTATTGATGCGCTAGATGCGCTGTTCTGCGGTGATACCCTGTTTGCAATGGGCTGTGGACGGGTGTTTGAAGGTACTTTTGAACAGATGTACCACTCTCTATCCCGTCTGGCTGCATTACCCCCGCGCACCAAGGTGTACTGTACACATGAATATACACTTTCCAATGCCCAGTTTGCACTGCATGCAGAACCAGATAATCTGGAAATTCAGGAGCGCCATGAACAGGTCGAACGTCTGAGAATGCTAGGCCAATGCACCTTACCCAGCACGATTGAAATTGAACTTAAAACCAATCCTTTCTTGCGTGCAGACAGCGTTGAAGAGTTTGCCCGTTTAAGAACCTTGAAAGACAATTTCTAATTAGGGTTTTAGAGAATCTGATTGCTTTGCGCGTAAGCATCCAGCTCTGCTTGGGTCGCAACGCGTAAAGCATGCATTTCATCCACCCGAACCAGTAATAAACCGCCCAGTGCTGGCTGATAACGTCTTGCGCTCCCGAATGGCGTATATGCCACTTGAGACTGTACGGTAAATTCAATCCAGTCCTCATGTCCCAACATAACAGTAACCGGTGTCTGATCCTCTTGCTGCATACGTTCAATGCAATCCTTTACATACTGTTCAATATTTACTTGTGTCATATTCAGACTCACTATTTTTTGCAAGTATAAATTATTCTACACATTGATCGAGGATCACTTATTGCAAAAATGGTCAACCAGAAGATTGCTGCAGTCTCTACCTAAATTGAAATGAATAACAATTCAACCAGCTGTAGACTCTCTTTGGCTGCAACATACTCAAAACTTTATGATGCGTAAATTTCAGTCAATCAGCATACAATTTATAATATTTAGTTACAACATCTAAAAGCATTCATAAATCATAAATTTAGCTATTTATTAGTGAAACTTCATCCAATTATTTGTCTATAAAAAAAGCATTTTCAGGAAATTTAAAGAATTTTTAAAATTTTCCCCTTTAAAAATTTTTTATTCACCCTAATTTATTAAGGAACAGTGATGAAGGAGTTATCTCGTGAAAAAAGTGGTGAAAGCAAAAAATCTTCTGGCATTCCGTCTATGGCTTGAAAAATTGGGGTATTCCGTACGTACCTTGGCAGACAACCGTGGTTTTACATTTAGTTTTAAAAAAGAATATGGTCTGGTGACCTGTGATCTCTCTGGCAATACCCTTGCGATGCAATTAGGTGAAGAATTCGAAGACCATTTGAAGGCTTAATTTGCGTCACTTTTAACGCGAAAGATCAATTCAAACATCTTAATTTAACGCCAAGCTAGCCCATTTCGATGGGCTTTTTTTATAGCTATAAAATTTCAGGCGAAAAAAAACAAGGCATCAACCTTGTCTCTTTTGAATGGTGGGGACGGAGAGACTCGAACTCTCACACCTCGCGGCGCTGGAACCTAAATCCAGTGCGTCTACCAATTTCGCCACATCCCCATCGGGTACCAACTTATCGCTGGATTTCTCAAACTTTAATGGCAGAGGATCAAGGATTCGAACCTTGACGAACGGTTTTGGAGACCGTCATGCTACCATTACACCAATCCTCTACTCGACCATCTCTACTCATTCTCATAAGTAAATTTGGTGGGGACGGAGAGACTCGAACTCTCACACCTCGCGGCGCTGGAACCTAAATCCAGTGCGTCTACCAATTTCGCCACGTCCCCGATGGCTGTGTATATTATAGAGATCATTTTAGCCTGACAAGAACTTTTTCATAAAACGCTTATCATTTGATTAAATAAAAAACAAAGTATTGATTTTTGTATTTTTATCAGTCGATTACAATTAACAAAGCAGCTTTAATCTCTTCAAAATCAGCAACCCTAGCCGACTTATGCCGAGCAAGCATGCCTTTTAACACAGTTTGAAAAGACCTAAATTTTTCTGGAAGATTAATTTCCAATCGCTGACAGTGTAGATAAGCCCAGTCCTCATAATTTCCAGCACCAAGTCGTCTCTGACTCAACCATTCCAGCCAGATGATTCCTAATGCATAAATATCCGATTGAATCGTTTTTGCTTCGGCGTGAAATAATTCTGGCGCCATATAACGTGGTGTTGCATCTAATGTTGGAGGTGATTCATCCGAGATTTGATATGCGTGTTCAAAATCAATCAGACAGACCCGCCCGTTGCACTGGACAAAATGTTCTGCTTTTAAATCATGATGTAGATAGCCGCATTGATATAGTTGCATCACAGCACCTAAGGCTGCGAGCAAATGTTTCTGAATCTCAGACACGCTTAAATCAGCCGGATCAATCGCAAAATGAGAAGGACAATCCTGTAGCAAGATGCCCTGTTGAAAAATTTCACCAGCAATAGTGATCTCTGAATTAATCAGTAAATGCGGCGCCAGAAATTTAGCTTTTGAGTTAGTAGAAAGCGCCTGATAAAAACCGAATTCATTTTCAAAACTACGCTGACTATATACAGTTGAGTTTTTCGCTTGCACCTTAAGCCAGTAAATTTCTTCACCTAAGCTACCTTTATAGAGCCGACGGCCAAAAGCCAGACTTCGCGGCTTTGTGTTGAGTTCAAATTTTATCTGGTTTAGGTCATGACTAGATATCAACTGGAATATATTCTTCTTTCTGCTGTTCAGGTGCATGTTGATAGGTTAAAAGTTCCAGACAATGCTGTATGGTTTTCCCTACCCGCTCCTGGGTTTCAATCATGGAAATTTTCGGCCAGGTGGCACGTTCGCCTTCACGTTGCAGGATTTTAAACAGGTGTGGCCGCGGGTTTTGCAACATATAAGTATAATGACGCAGACCATATTTGCCGACAATATTCACATCACCATAATAACGCTGATCGACTACACCATAACCATGGTCCAGCAAACGGCGTACAGGCGGTACACTTCCCACCCGCTCACGGGTAAAGTCCATCATGCCTTTGGCAAACACCTTACCTTGGCGTCGTGCAATTCGTTGTGGCCAGCTCAGCATATCCTTACGGAATCGAGCTGCATCGTCCTGCATGAAAGGCACAATGTGCGGGTTCACCTGACTGGCGATGGTATAGTTAATATTGTACAGCCGTGCCATTTTCTCCTGTGGAAAATCACTGCGTACACTACCATCGACCCAACGTGTCGAGGACATATAAGGCGTGAATTTGCCATCATTCCGCTTACTGGTCAGGCGCACAGGTGGAAATAGAATCGGTACAGCACAGGATGCGAGTACTGCACTCCAGACCAATAGATCCGGTGCAGTATAAGCATTCATAATCCGTGCATCTTGAGTCGCATCATAAGGTGCAACGGCAACATTAATATGTAAGCCTGATTTTTTAAGGGCTTCATCAAAAGTGAGATTACCTAAATTTTCAATCAGGAATTTTTTTAGGTATTTCACATCTGCCAGACCGCCATTACCCTTCATCAACTCACGGAAATTCCGAAAATGAAAGGCCTCATTAAAGAAATTGTGTCCCTGAAGAATATCTGGATATTCAGATGGCTTGGATACCCCCAACATGGCTGTCATGATGGCACCAGCACTCGAACCCGATACCACTTTCGGCATCAAATCCTGTTCCATTAACGCCTTACACACACCAGTATGAAATAGTCCCAGCGTTGAACCGCCAGAAAACATCAGCGCTGGCTGACCATAAGCACGCTGGCAACGTTCGAAATATTCTATTTTTTCTTCGAGCGTCAGACATTCACATTCTTGCGAAGCGATATAAGCCAGTCCTTTACTTACTTCTTCAACATAATCTTCAATAATTTTTTTAGTGCCAACATACGTTTCTATAAATAATAAAGGATGCGCGATATTGGCAATGTCATAACTGAGCCCTTCTCGCAAGATATGCATCAGATCACGAGTACGCTTTTGCAGGCGGTATCGTCGAAGTTTGCCCAGACGATGCGAGATCACTTCTGCATCAAAATAATCGGAAGAGTTATCAAGCTTCCATTCCTGCGCACCTGATTCTTCATCCAGTTTTAACGCAATGCATTTCCACTCCTCATAAGTTTCCGCAGTCTGCAATTGTTGCTTTAATTTCTTGATACGATAAGCCTGATGAGGATTAATCTGATGAGTAAAATCTGTTAACAACATGCTATGCGTGATCCTTATGTTTATTTTTGCTGCTACAAGATCTGTCACATACTTAAATTAAGCAGATCATACGTGCGGGACAATAGCGAAAAATCTCCTTTCTTGGGCAAATTATAACATTTTTCTAGCTTTGACTGCTTTTTTTGCAGTGGTAGTATCATGAGCATAATTTAAATGCGTAATCTGAGATCATGGCTACAATTGATTTACCCGACCATATTTTAAATGCCCTTTCTACTGTCCTTCAGCAGCTTCAGCAAAGCCTGCCGGAAGTTAAAACCGTACCGGATTTCTCTGCTTATGCCTACAAATGGCAAGATGGCCAACTCAAACCAATTCATAAGCTGAGAGCGATTCAACTGGCTGATTTGAAAGGAATTGAAAAGCAAAAAGAGAAAGTGATTCAGAATACCTTACAGTTTCTAAATAACCTGCCTGCCAATGATGTACTGCTCACCGGTTCGCGTGGTACAGGTAAGTCCTCTATTGTTCGTGCCCTGCTCACTGAATATGCTGATCAAGGCTTACGTCTGATTGAAATTGAACGTGATGATTTATCAGATTTGTCCGAAATCCAGAAACTCATTGCCGACCGTCCGGAAAGGTTCATTGTTTATTGTGATGACCTGGCCTTTAATGCCGAAGATGAAAATTACCGTAGTTTAAAAAGTGTATTAGATGGTTCATTGCAATCCGGTTCTAGTAATTTTGTGATTTATGCAACCAGTAACCGTCGTCATTTACTGCCAGAGTTTATGCATGAAAATACGCCCGTTACTAAAGTAGATGTTCCACAATATACCGAATTACATCCTCAAGAAGCGATCGAAGAGAAAATTTCTTTATCAGACCGTTTTGGTATGTGGCTATCTTTCTATCCGATGGATCAAAATCTTTATCTGGAAATTGTAGAGCATTACCTTGAGAAGGCGGAAATGGAATTGACTACAGAAGCCCGTGCTGAAGCTTTGCGTTGGTGCCAGGGTCGAGGTCAACGTTCAGGTCGTTCCGCTTATCAGTTTTCAAAGCACTGGATTGGTTCGCAGCAGCTTAAAACTTTAAATTAATTGACTTAATTAAAAAAATATCAGCTCGGTTTTGTTTCACTATGTAAATATTTTCAACAAAACTGAGCTTTAAAATAAGCATAAAAAATCCTTAAATCATTCAAATATAAAATAATTTTATGATTTTTTTATCTTTTAAACACACTTTATAAACTTACACAATAAAACAAATAAATACAAAATAAATACATTGAGTTTTACCATTATTTCTCCACTAACTTTTTCAAATTATTAATAAATTCATTTTACTTCTAAAGTAGATATGAGCACTTAGGTAATTGTTTATTAAAAATATTTAGAGTATTTACTCTAAATAAAAAAATTATTTCATAAAGTTAATCTTATTAATAATCAAAAGATTAACTCTTTTCATCCTAATTATCCAAAATTGTAAACCTACAATAATCATGCATAATTTCCATGAATTTGAGATGTAGTGGTTACTTTAGAATTTAAAAAACCACTATGTCTTAAAAGTGAGATATCAAGAAAAATACCATCTATTTACATAAATTTTAAAATAGATATTGAGGGAATAATCATGACACTTCGATTCAAAGTGAGTGGCGTAGCACTGTTAAGTACTCTATTAATTGCATGCGGCGGCGGTGGAAGCAGTAGCAATAAGACACCAACAGCCAACTTGCCAGAAAATTTACCAGAAGCAATTTCACCAGAAATACCTGATGACTTTGTTCCTTTCACTGAATATGACTTACTTGATAAAATCAAAGATAAACTTACTGGCCAGGAAGGTACCAGCGAACTTGCACATAACTATAATGAAGCCTTAGCCCATATGGTGGGAGAAATTTTTGCTGATTATCCCCTTGGTCGTACAGGACGTGCTGTGCAGATTTATAATCTTGGAGTAAGCAGTATCAAGATTGGTAATTTAACGTGTGCTGAAGTTACAACAAATGGTAATATCAAGACACTAACCTTAAAGCCGAACAAAGCAACTTGCATTGTTCTGGACAAGACATTTGTAGCAGGTTCCAAAATCACACAAATTAGCGATGGTGATACAACCACCGTTTCTTTTGACAATGTACGCTATGGACATAACTTGGATTTTAGTTTGAAAGATCAATATTTGATCTCTGGCTCGATTCAATATACGTCTTCTAAATCAGACACAGGTCAAGAGCGTAATTACAATATTTCCAATCTGAGCTTCCAGCGTGTAAAAACAGATAGCAATAAATTGCCAGAAGGTGATATTTATAATGCTGAAAGCCGCGAGTATTTACAATTAAAAGATTATTCCTTTAGTTTAGTCGATGACTTTGGCAGCGATAGTCATGGTATACGAACCTTAAATTCAAAGGGTACTGTGATCGGTCAACCTTTAGACGCCACTTTCAGATATACCTTTAGTTTCTATACAGGTTCTACTCCATTTATCATGAAGGAAACAGTGGCAAATAATTATCATCATTTGCCTGAGCAAGGTAGTGTCAGCATAACGCATCAAAAAGGCTTATTTAACTCGCAGCTAATCACCAAGATTAGCCAAGACTCCCCGCAGTCATTGAAAGCTGGAGTGTATCTCGCTAATGAAAAAGTAGATGATATTCTTTGGTCCAATATTATTGGTAAATAATCCAACTCTTGTTTAAGCCGATGATTCCATAATTTGAATTGTCGGCTTATTTTATCAAGTAAATTTGCAGCTTATTTTGATGAGTTAATTGGTAGGCACATAATGATGCATAAATCCCACTCAAAAAGCCTGAAATACTTCTAGATCTGCTTGTCACCAAATTGTATTGACCTTTCCATAGACTGAATAAGGTTTCTATTTTATTACGCTGTTTTAAGTGATATTCAGCTGATTCACAAAGCTGTATAGACTGCATATTTTTTCGGTGATAGGCAATTAAATCAATACCCTGGTCTTTTAATCTATTCTTCAATTCTTGGCTGATGTAGCCACGATCTCCATACAACTTTGCTTCCATCTCTTTAACCAGCTTTTCAACCATTTTAATGTCAGCAACACACCTACTGAATGAAGCAGAACAAGCGATTTCACCAAATTGATTCATCGCAATATGTAATTTGCAGCTATAAAACTATCCCATTGAGCTTTTACCACGAGAAGCAATTCTAGCTAATGATTTATAACGTTGAATCCGTTGATTTTTATAGACATCTAAATTGGTTGAATCAATCTGAAAATATTGGCTATATTGATCTTTCGTTAAAGCTACATGTAAAGCATGCAGGGCCAATTGATATTGATCAGATGGCTCACCCTTTGGTAACAAGGTAAACTTTTAAATAAATGTCTTTATCCTGTTTCAGCCATGAGAAAAATGCTTTGAAATGAAAGTATTTCTACTATATAGCCATAAAGATGATTTCTGAAATACTCAAGTGAGCTGTTCTGACTCTTGGTAACTGCTGGCTTTACTTAAGGAATTGCCAATAAATTGATTCGAATTTAAGAAAGAAATCATCAATTAGACAGAATAATTCGGTACTATTAAACATTAGGACTAGAGCATAGGTTTGGTGTGGTAACTTAACTGATGGCTCTACTCCTTCTTTTCAGGTTAATTTCTTATCCACGATTCGGGTTATTTCTCCTGAAATATTTGGCTCAATTTCAATATATGAGGGTGAGCCACCCTAGGATATATCAGGGCTTAAATTAATTTTTCTAAATGTTGTTTTGCCCAATCATTCAACCCTAATGTTGAAAAAATCACATAACAAACATGATGGTGGACATTTTCAGTGCTTTGCTCCTGCCCTTGGATTATCCATTGCCGAATATAAGAAAAAATACCCTCTATCACAATTTTAAAAACATCTTGTGGCAATACAGATCGACTAATTTGGCTTGGCAGAATAGAAAACCAATACACCAATAAACTCACATAATGTGCTTTAACGACATTTAACTCTGCCACTACGCTCAAAGTACTATAAGGAGCCAAAGCAAAAAAAGCGCTGGCATAAATTTTATTGACTGTAAGTTGTTGTATGAATGCCAATGTCGAGACTTCAAATGCCCGCCGAAAGTCTGTTTGATGATCACTATATGTTTGGATAAGTAATCTTAAGTGTAAAGAGCTGAGCTTTTTAAAACAGTAAAAATAACAGGCTTCTTTATCGGTAAATAATTTATAAAATGTTGTCCGCGATACACTTGCCTGCTGAATAATATCTTTGACACTGGTCGCAGCATATCCTTTTTGATGTATACACAGGGCCACAGCTTCAATCAAGCGTTCTTTTTGTGACTGTAAAACCAGTTCGGGTGGGAGATGATTAGTTCCTCTTGGCAACTTGCGACGAAGTTGGACTGAATTCTCTTCAAATTCTCCGCCTCTCTTTAACCAGTTCTGCTCATACAGATTCAATTCCATCGTATAGATATTCCTTCAAACCAATCATATTGATTTTATTATTCAAATAGATTGAAACATCATAATCTAAATATGCAAACAAACATTCATCGTACTGCTCATTTTCTCAAAAACATAAAAGTAAAAAATACTTGTCTCTATAAGTACGTTTGTGTTTATATGAAAATATAGGATTAAACAATTAATATATCGTTTAAAAAAACCTAAAAACAACAAGATATCCAATTATTGATCAGCAACACAAAAAATGCTTAAAGCAACATCATGAGGATGTAATGAGATGAGTAAGGAACACTTTATTGATACGGCCAAAGCCGTATCGCCAAACCCCGCCAATGCCGTAACTTATAACAAGTGGAAAATTTTATTGTTATTATTTCTGGCCAACATGCTGAATTTTTTTGATCGCACAATTCCTGCCATCATTATCGAACCACTGCGTTTTGAATTTAATCTAAGTGACTTACAACTGGGCTTTGTTGCAGCATCATTTACTTTAGTTTATGCAATTGCAGGACTACCCTTTGGTCGATTAGCCGATAAAGGCTCGCGTAAAAAAATTATCGGATGGGGCTTAATGGCATGGAGTGGTTTCACTGCTCTTAATGCTGCCGCATGGAATTTCGTTTCTTTTTTCTTGGTACGAATGGGGGTCGGAATTGGTGAGGCAAGTTATGCACCTGCAGCCAACTCCCTCATCGGTGATTTGTTCCCTGCCGAAAAACGCGCACGTGCCATGGGCATTTTTATGCTGGGATTACCTTTAGGTTTAATCTTAGCCTTTTTTACAGTCGGTGCAATTGCAGAGGCATTTGACAGTTGGCGTGCACCCTTTATCGTTGCCGCAATACCTGGTTTTTTATTGGCTATTTTCTTCTTCATAATCAAAGAACCGCCACGCGGTGCGAGTGAAGGTGAACACTATGTTGCAAAAACCGTTCATCAACCTATTCGTACACTTTTGAAAATTAAAACCCTACGCTGGATTATTTTATCTGGTCTCAGTGTCAATTTTGCAGTGTATGCAGGCAACTCATTTTTTGTCCCCTTATTTCAGCGTTACTTTGGTTTAAGCCTGACTCAGTCAGCCGTTACCACGGGATGTATTGTCGGAATTACTGGACTCATTGGTTTAACTGTAGGAGGTGTAATTGCCGATAAAATTCATCAGCGTTTCGCACGTGGTCGCTTGGTATTTGGTGCTATCTGTTTATTAATTTCAGCCATTAGTATTGCAATTGCTCTATATCTTGGCAACGACTCCCTTACTGCTGTTGTCATTTTACTCAGCGTAGGTTGGTTGGCTTCATATAACTATTACACGACCATTTACCCTGCAATTCAGGATGTCGTCGAACCTAATTTACGCGCAACAGCCATGGCGCTCTACTTTGCTTGCATGTATATTTTAGGCGGTGCTTTTGGTCCAATCGTCGTGGGCGCATTGTCTGACCACTTTTCTCAAGCTGCAATGTTGGCGTCAGATACAATGATTATGACTGAACATTTTAAAGCTATAGGTTTACATAGCGCATTATTTGTTATCCCTGTTGCGTTCTTCTTTACAGCAATTTTCATATATTTGAGTTCACGTACCTTTATCAAAGATGCTCAACGTAGCAATAGCTGAAGTTTATTTAAGAGAGATTATTGAATACTTAAACAATGCTTAAAAAAAATGCCAATCTTAATGATTGGCATTTTTTTAACTTAAACTTGAGCTGGATCCGTCAACTCGGTCATCGGCCAACGTGGTGTCGTAGTGACAGCCAATCCATCCTGCTGCCCTGCTTTCAGACGTTGATAACCGGCAAAGGCAATCATGGCACCGTTGTCGGTACATAAAGCCGGTTCTGCATAGTACACAGTTGCTTTTATTTTCGCCAAGTCAGCCTCTAGGCGTTCACGTAAACGCTTGTTGGCGCTGACACCACCCGCAATCACCAGACGTTTTAAACCGGTTTGTTTAAGAGCTTTAACTGATTTTTTTCCCAAGGTATCGACAATCGCTTCCTGAAAACTGGCAGCGATATCGGCATCGCGGTTTTCATTACCGAGTTTTTTCATCTGTACAGAAACAGCTGTTTTTAGACCACTGAATGAAAATTCCAAGCCTTGATGCAGCATTGGACGTGGGAATGCAAATGCATTTGGATCGCCCTGCTCCGCCAGTTTGGAAATATTCGGACCACCTGGATATGGCAAGCCCATCATTTTCGCGACTTTATCAAAAGCTTCACCAGCCGCATCATCAATCGACTCGCCAAGGAGCTCATATTGACCAATGCCATAAGCGGCCATCAACTGCGAGTGGCCGCCTGACACTAAAAGAGCCACGAACGGAAATTCCGGTGGCGTTGCCGAAAGTAATGGTGCCAGCATATGACCTTCCATATGATGTACACCAATCGCTGGTTTATTCAATGCAAAGGCTAAGGTACGACCAAACAATGCACCGGTCATTAACGCACCCATCAGGCCCGGTCCACGGGTATATGCCACTGCATCAATTTCAGATTTTTTCACGCCACTTTGTTCAAGCAGCTGATTCATGAGCGGAATTAACTTACGCACATGGTCACGCGAAGCCAGTTCGGGAACTACACCACCATACTCGGCATGCAGTTTAATCTGGCTGTACAGAACCTGGCCGCGCAAACCCAGTTCGCTGTCATAAAGCGCGAGTCCTGTTTCATCACACGATGTTTCTAAGCCTAAAACGATCATTAAACTGCCTATAACCTGTATCAAATCAATTGCGACAACTATTATAGACTTGTGATATGAGATGTAAATGAGTAAAATACTGACCTTCACTTGTGATCAAGGGCAATTCGGCCCTGATCTTATCCATAACTTAATGAGGATTCTTCATGCCACAAGTTAAATTGAAAGAAGGCGAACCAGTAGACGTAGCTATCCGTCGTTTCAAACGTTCATGCGAAAAAGCGGGCGTTCTTGCTGACGTACGTAAGCGCGAATTCTACGAAAAACCAACTCAAGAACGTAAGCGCAAAAAAGCTGCTGCTGTTAAACGCTACCAGAAGAAACTGGCTCGCGAATCAGTACGTACTACTCGCCTTTACTAAGATTAATTTGTGATTGACTGCCTGGACTAAATAAATGACTACTTTAAAAAACCAAATAACTGAAGTTTTGAAAGCAACAATGCGTGCTAAAGAAATGGCTAAGTTAACGGTAATTCGTAGTCTTCAGGCGGCAATTAAGCAAATCGAAGTCGATGAGCGCAAAGAACTTGACGACGCTCAGGTTCTTGCGGTCATTGAAAAGCAAATTAAACAACGTAAAGAATCGATCAAAGCCTTTGAAGGTGCTGGTCGAGAAGATTTAGCTAGTAAGGAACAAGCCGAAGTTGAGGTTCTATCTCAATTTCTACCAGAAGCTATGACTGAGGAAGAACTTGATTCCATCATTGCGCAAGCGATTACAGCGCAAGAAGCTACTAGCATGAAAGATATGGGTAAGGTGATGAATTCTCTGCGTCCGCTCATAGCCGGGCGCGCCGATCCTGCACAAGTTTCAGCTAAAATCAAAGCTAAACTGGCATAATCCCCCGCTTTAAATCTCTATTTGCGTTGAACTGACTTAATTTCTAGCCAGTTCTTAGCAATCCAAATTTCTTTTTTAATTTTAATAAATCAAAAATTACAATTTACATTTTTGCTTTGCAGCAATTGCATCATTTTTGAAGATTTCACCTGATCCACAATATCTTGCCGTGTCAATTTTTGCAGCTGAAAGTCTAATGCATCACGATTCTTATCAGTTGCCTGATAAAGCTGATCTACATAACGCCCGACGATCCCACAAAATTCCACCTGTTGTGCTGCGGTTAAATTCTGTTGTTGTGGATTTAAACTGCGCAGAAAATCTCGTGACTGCTGATGATATTCATCGCTGATACGCTCTACTGCCCGCACATAATCCTTGGTGCTCGCTGCATAACTATGTGATATTCCCCAAACCAGAAACAGGCACAACAATGTTCTTTTCATTCATGCTTTCTCATGTGCTTTCATTTGCAACTCAGCATAGTACAAGGCAAACTTGAAATAAAGTACAGAGGTTGACGTAGATCACAGCTTTAGCAAGTAATTTTTATGAGAAGATTAAATCTTGTATTTTCGTTCCTGCTGCATCTGTTTTAAACGTTGTGAAATACTTGCAGACAATGACTGATTCTTCTTACTGACTCGCTGTGCATGTAGTAAGGATTTAATAGCTGCCTCCTCATTTCCCGTCCAATATTCCATTTCAGCACGATAACGTAATACATTAATCGTTTTAATCTCAGATGCAGGCTCGGCATTGGTTGCTGACAGCATTAAGCGCCAGGCACTTAAATCACGTGAATTGGCATTCAGGAAACGCTGCACGATCATCTTGGCTTGATCGGTTTGCTTCATACGGATCAACACTTCTGCATATTTATAATTGAGTGCCCGGTTTTCCGGCATGATGGATGCTGCAGAACGTACACTACGCAGAGCTGGCTCCAGCTGATTTTTCCCGAGATAAATATCGGTTTGAAACAGTACCAGCAAAGGATGAATCTGATTATACTTTTTTGCCTGGTCTAATGCCTGTTGTGCATTATCCTCATCACCTTGTTGCAGATAGTAAGCAGTGAGTGCCAATTGCCCTGCAAAACTGTTTTGTCCTGCTAAAATTTTTAATTGCTGCTCAGTCGTCTGACGGGACAGTACTTTGCTATACCAACGAATAATTTCAAAATTCTGGTCAATCAGCTTTGGTTTAACTTTCGGCATCTGATTGGCGCGTAAACGCGCCTCACTCATACGCTCAGTCGTTAAGGGATGAGTAAACCAGAAATCTGGCAGAAAGCTTAAACGACTGGTTGAACGATGCATCACCTCAAAGAAGTCAGCCATGCTCTGCGGGTTGTAGCCCGAAGCATACATATACTGCATACCGATCCGATCTGCTTCACGTTCCTGATTACGACTATAAGAAAGTTGCTGATCCATTAAAGCTGCTTGTGAGCCCATCATTACGGCTGCACCCGCATCGCCATCTGCTTGCGATGCCACTAAGGCTCCGACCAGGATTCCCGCGAGTGCTAATAATCCCTGTCCTTTAAATGCTTCTTGGGATCGACTGTAATGACGTTGTGTGACATGTGCAATTTCATGCGCCATCACACCGGCCACTTCATCCATATTACGCGCTGAATTGAGTAATCCCATATTTAAGGCAAATAAGCCACCAGGCACAGCAAAAGCATTAATCTGGGGATCATTAACCACAATTAGACCAATTGGTTGCTGTAATTGAGTCTGGCTGAGAATATGTGAAAACACTGAAAATAACTGGTCTTCCATCCAGGGATTTTGCACCACAGGTAATTGTTTCTGTACTTGACGATAAACCTTTTCACCGATCATGCGCTCTTTTTGCTGATCTATCAGCCCTACACCTGCTCCAATTTCTGGAACAGTAAACTGACTAGACTGGGTGTTAAAAGTATTGGAAGCGGTATGCCCTATTGCCATACATGCGCTTAATCCACAAGCCAAAACCAAACGTTTCAATGAATAATTCTCTAAGCCTGATTACGAAACCTGCTTGAATATACCATTGAAAAAAGGGCATAAACGCAAGGAAATGTTATTTAATATTATTTAAAATGCGGGTTAACGACATAGCGTGGTACACGTCCTTGCAAAGCATCCACCAGGTTGTGATATGCCAGTTCTGCCATACGCTGACGTGTTTGCGCTGTTGCCGAACCTACGTGCGGCAAGGTAATCACATTATCAAGTTTAAATAGCTCTGATTCTTGCAATGGCTCTTTTTGATAGACATCCAGCCCTGCGGCAAAAATCTGACGATTTTTTAAAGCCTGAATCAGTGCCTGCTCATCGACGACCGAGCCGCGCGAAATATTCACAAAGACTGCATGGCGCTGCATCAATGCCAGTTCTTCTGCACCAACAAGTGCTTTGGAATCTGCATTCAAGTCAACCGCTACTACTACAAAGTCAGAACGCTGTAATAAGGATTTTAAATCACAATATTCTGCATTTAAGCCTTGCGCCAGATCCAGCTTTTCACGACGGTTATGATAAAGCACATTCATATTAAAGCCATGAAAGCCACGTCGCGCGATTGCTGCGCCAATATGACCTAATCCAATAATTCCTAAAGTCTTGCCAAAAATATCTACCCCGAACTCTGCTTCGCTGGCGGTACGCTGCCACTGTCCTTGCTTGGTCCATTGATTTAAATAAGTTACTTTACGCGCTGCGGCCATGAGTAAAGTAAATGCAAGATCAGCTGTGGTTTCAGTGAGCACATGTGGTGTATGAGTGAGAGAAATTTTCTTTTCATTTAAATATTCAAGATCGTAATTATCGTAGCCAACACTGACACTGGAGATGATTTTTAGTTTAGTCGCAGTTTCCAGATTATTTCGATTGAGCAGTCGTCCTGCGCCAATCATGCCATCTGCATCTTGTGCATGCTGCAAAATCTGTTGATTGACATCACCCGGCTTGGGCTGGATATATACCACATTATATTGTTGTTCGAGTTTGGCTTGAATCTCTGGAGGAATTTGACTAAATACAACAACTTTTTGCTTCATGCTTATTTATTCCATGCTGACAAGCCTACTTTGCATAAACCGCCAGAGTCGCTTTTTAAGGATTGGCCGATCCAGCATCTCCTGCAGGGAGGCCAACTGGGTAATTTTACTGTTTGAAAGATGTGGAACAGTACCAAGAAAAATAATATTTTTATCGTGACTCATGCCATCCAGAAAACCCTGGATATAAGACTCCACGCCGCGTCCATCCTGCACATTATCCCAAGGAAATGGCCAGTTCAGCTCTGCAAACTCACCCAACATTGCACGTTGGATATTCGACCACAGTAATTGCTGATCTTCAGTTAAGCTCGTGGCATCAATGACAATGATACAGTGCGCAAGACCTAGTGCCTGCATACTAAAAGGCGCGACCTCAACAATTTCGCGAAGCTCATGTACCAGTTCTGGCTGCGGCTGTATTTCCATTGTTGGCGTTACAACGACTGGTGCAGGCACTTCTACAGGTGCAGATACGACAGAACGTTCAATTACTGAGGTTTCAGCTTTGAGCTCAGGAAGGATGATTTCACTCAGGACTTCAGGTTGTGACTGGTCACGCCAAAGCGCCGGCTGGTGCGATTGACACAGCTCCGCCCGAGGAATCCAGATATCAATTCCCAGTGTCGCCAGTATGTCACGCTGATGCCCTATCATCTTGTCTTCATCACCTATTTCAGGCTGAATATTTTAGCGGGAATCCACTTCCTTTGCCGAACTTTTTCGGATTTTTCACTGTACATTACAATTGATTTGTAGCGAAACTGATTTTAGTCGTTCTCTTCGGGTTATTTACATGCAGGTTCAAACATTATTTAAAGATCATGCGTGAGTTAATAAATACTTTCAAGTTGGATTAAATAATCATGATACTATTCTTTTTCTGCATCTGATCCACAATTTCATCTACTTCAAAACCCAAACGCCAATACAGTAATTCCATCACGTCAAATTCATCCTGAGTGATGATCCGATCATTCCAGAGACAGATTTCCGCAATGCCCAATATACTCAGTCGATCACGCAGTAACAGGCCAGAAATATCATTCAGAATTTCAGCCAGATCAATCGGCTCATCTGAAATTTCGGTATACATTTCCAGTTCTTTTTGAGTCAAAATACGTTTTAAAATGCGCTCGCGAACATCCAGCTGATTATCACTATTGATCTGCTGTACATGCAGCAATGCATCAATCAGGCGTACGATTTGTGGTTTAACTTCTTCCAGTGCCGTCGGGGTATGTAGAGGGAGTAGATTCAGCTCATATTTCACACATTCAAGCAACAAGGCATCTAGCAGACCAATTTCACCATCTTCCTGAATAATCCGTGCCAGTTTCATCACGAATTGTCGTGCTACCGTGGTCGGCATGCCACCAATATTTTTGCAGGCTTGCTGAAAAATCGAGATATGCACACGCCCGTCCAGATTTAACAATGAATCTACAATGGCCCGGCTGACTTCAGCATCGGTGGGAATAAACTCCCGATATTGCCGGATCATCAGAATTGCAACCATGACCTCTCGCGACCCAGTTGCAGTTTGCAATGCGCGTTCAATTAGCTCTGGTCGTGGCGTATTGGCACGATTCTCCGGATTCAGTGGTTTAACTGCATCTTTAATTGCAAAACTGATCGGCGACAGACGTAGTAAAGGCAGTGGCTGTGGTGAACTCCAGGAAGCTGTGCTTGTAACCGCCATTTCTTCGAGTGATCGAAATAGACTAAATAAAGGCTGATTTTGTAGTTTTTTTAGGTTTTCAAGCTGTAAATCCTGAATTAAGGAAGGATTCATTTCATAGATTCGCTGCTCAATACTGGGATGAATATTCAGCCAGTTCTGCTGACTGAGGGAGTTAGCAAAACACATATGTGAAATCGACTCCGCATATTCACTATGAATCTGTGAACCGGAATGATGCACATAAATCCGCAGCAAAGTCTGTACATTGGCATCATTTTGAATCAGACGACGGGTTTTTTGATCATTCTTAAAAGTCCTGCCACCGAGCGAAATATATTTAATGAAACGGGTAATCAGTACGCCTAAGCTACCAATCAGCCAGATCACCGCACCAATACCAACAAACAGAGTCTCAAACTTGTTTTCTGCCGGCATGCCATTCCGATAGAATCCCCGCTTGGCAATCTTACTGCCCCACTGACTAAAAGTAGTCAGGCTGCTATAGAGAATCTTGAGCCGGGTATTTTCTGCCGCTTCACCAGAAAGAATCTTGTTAAACTCATGGCTTAATAAACCATACAGTTCAATTTCATCCAGATTCTGCAATGCTCCCCAAGTCAGAATAATGGCAGTATTTCCCGGGTTAAAACCAGCAGTCAGTGCATTGACCCCGACCTCATCAGGCAAAACATACACCGCAGGAGGCTCAATCAGAAAAGTATCTGCCAATTGTTCAGCAATCTTCAGAGCGACGCTTTCTTCTGGTACGCTTTCAATCAGACTCAAGCGACGTGCACCCATCTGCCGTGCCAAGGAATAACCACCGGCACGAAAGACATAAAATTCATAGAGTACTGACACCACCATGATCGAACCGACCAGAGCAATCAGATAAGGACTTAGCACATGCCAATATATAGATTGAGCAGGATCAAAATAATAGACCAGTAAACCAACGACAGTATTAATAATTACTATCGTCAATAGCACAGCAATCAGACAGACACTGGCTGGCCATAGCATATTTTTATTCTTGATAAACGCATATCCTACGCTTTTCAATGCTTCACCCTGCTCACATTGTTCTAGCTTTGCCCAATCATAAATGAAAAAAGCGGGAAATTCCCGCTTTTTTCATGATTTTAAAGACTTAGACTTCGCGCACGCCAGTCAGGTCTACTGATGCTGCATCGATATTTACATCAATAAACTTGTCACCTTTTTTGGCGCCATCATTACGCTTTTGCTGTAACTGGTCAAGGTATGCTTCATCAATACCACCAGCCACATATACGCCGTCAAATACAGAACAGTCGAATTCACGCAGGTTCGGTACAATCTTGGTACGTACTGCATCTTTTAGATCTTCCAGATCCTGGAAAATCAGACGGTCAGCACCAATAATTTCACGAATTTCTTCAACACTACGTTCAGATGCAATCAGTTCAGATTTGGCTGGCATATCGATACCGTACACATTTGGATATTTCACCATTGGTGCAGCAGACGCAAAGAATACTTTTTTCGCACCCGAATCACGCGCCATCTGAATGATTTCATTACACGTGGTACCACGCACAATTGAGTCATCGACCAATAGAACGTTTTTACCCTGGAATTCCAGTTCAACCGGGTTCAGCTTCTGACGTACTGATTTTTTACGCAGTTGCTGACCAGGCATAATGAAGGTACGACCGATATAACGGTTCTTCATGAAACCTTCACGGAATTTCACGCCCAGCGTATTTGCCAGTTCAAGCGCAGAAGTACGTGATGTATCTGGAATTGGAATGACCACATCGATATCATGTTCATCACCCCACTCGCGCAGGATTTTATGGGCCAGTTTCTCACCCATTTTCAGACGGGCTTTATACACTGAAATACCATCAATGATTGCATCTGGACGCGCAAAGTACACATATTCAAAGATACATGGACGGTATTCTGGCTTTGCAGCACATTGCTTGGTAAAGAAGTTCCCTTCAGAGTCAATAAAAACAGCTTCACCTGGCTCGATATCACGCTCAACTTTAAAGCCCAACGCTGTAATCGCTACAGATTCAGAAGCGATGATATATTCCATACCGTTTTCAGTTTCACGCGAACCGTAAATCAACGGACGGATACCATTAGGATCACGGAAACCAACCACTCCTTGACCTGTAATCATGGCAACAACTGCATAACCACCTTTACAGCGCTCATGCACACGTGTTACGGCATGAAAGATATCTTCAGAAGTCGGCACCAGTTTGCCACGCTTCTGCAATTCGTGCGCAAATACGTTGAGCAGAACTTCTGAATCAGAATCGGTGTTCATATGACGTAAGTCAGTCTTGAACAGGTCATCATGAATTTCTTCAGCATTGGTCAGGTTACCGTTATGTGCCAGCGTAATCCCGTAAGGAGAGTTCACATAAAACGGCTGCGCTTCAGCACTACTTGAGGTACCCGCAGTTGGATAACGCACATGGCCAATACCGTAATTACCTTGTAATGCACGCATATGACGAGTATGGAATACATCACGCACCATACCAACATCTTTACGAAGGAACAGGCGACCTTCATGACAAGTTACAATCCCAGCTGCATCCTGTCCACGATGTTGTAACATCGTTAATGCATCAAACAACATTTGGTTAACAGCTGATTTACCAGCAATACCAACCACTCCACACATAGCAACCTCGCAGACAAGCTAGGATTAATAAAAAGGATTATTCGTAGACTCAGCCGATGATTTGCTTTTTACAGCAGGCTCAGCTGATACATCTGAAGATTTTCTGGAATCTTCCGACTTGATATGTTGTAGGGCTTCGTTTGCAGCATCTTTGGACATCTGGGTCGCCCATGGCGCATAAGGAAGCAAAGTCTGAATTACTTTGGACTGTTTCCAGTGTGGTGAGCTTTCTACCCATGGCCCGATTCCCTGCATGGTGATCAGAACAATCAGCAGCCCTTTCAGGCTGCCAAACACCCCACCTGCAAGACGGTTTAAAGGTCCCAGTTTCAGGGTTTTCATCACCCGGTTGAGCAAGAAGGTTACTATCCAGGTCAAAACCACAATCATCAGGACGATGAAAGCAAATGCTGCAATTTTTTGTACCACTGGATCTGTACTGAGAGCAGTCATGGAAGGCGCAAGTAGTGTTGAATATTTCGCTGCTACAATGAGCGCAAAAATCCAGCCAGCTAAGTTCGCAAAGGCTTTAATAAATCCTTGACGCAAACCGTTTAGCCCTCCAATGAGCAGTATAAACAGTAAAAAGATGTCAATGGCAGTCATAGAATTCAGAATGCTTCAACACAGTCTTTTACAAGTGTCGGACCTGTATATATGAGGCCACTATAAACTTGTACAAGGCTGGCACCAGCTTGCTTTTTGGCAGCGGCATCGGCACCCGAAAGAATACCACCCACACCAATCAATGGAATTTGTCCTTGCAACACATCTGCAAAGGCTTTTAAACATGCCGTACTTTTCTCAAAGACCGGCGCACCCGACAAACCGCCTGCTTCTTCAGCATACTCCAGACCTTCAACACCTTCACGAGACAAGGTCGTATTAGTCACAATCAAACCATCAATCTTGAATTGCAGCAATTGCTGGGCAATAAATGTAATATCTTCAGCTTCAAGGTCTGGTGCAACTTTCAAGACCAGAGGTACATAATGCTGGTTTTCTTGAGCAAGCTCAAGCTGACGGTTTTTTAGCGTTTCCAGCAATTCAGTGAGCGCATCACCACTTTGCAGGCTACGCAGGTTTTTTGTGTTGGGAGAGGAAATATTAACAGTAATGTAGGAAGCGTAATTATATACCTTTTCCAGGCAGATTAAATAATCATCAACTGCATTTTCAACCGGAGTTACAGCATTCTTGCCGATATTAATCCCCAGAACACCTTTGAATTTTGCAGCTTTAACATTTTCAATCAGTTTGTCCACGCCTTCATTATTAAAACCCATACGGTTAATAATGGCTTTCGCTTTTGGCAGACGGAACAGTCGGGGTTCCGGATTACCGGGCTGAGGACGCGGGGTAATAGTACCGATTTCAATAAAACCAAAGCCTTGACTTGCAAGGGCATCGATATAGGCACCATTTTTGTCCAACCCTGCCGCCAGACCTACCGGATTCGGAAATTCGATTCCCATACAGGTCACTGGTTTAGAAGCAACGTTTTGACGCATCATCCCCATGGCATGGGAGGATTTCAACAGTGATAGTGTCAGCTCATGTGCACGCTCTGGTGCTAAAGAAAACAACAAAGGGCGGGCTAGAGAATACAACATATCTAGAAAAGTCTACTGCTTTTTAAGTCGGCATATTATAGTCACAGCCCGGTAAAAAAACCATGCTTTGCAAATCTTTATTTTTACCGTTTATAGGACAGTCGCTGTTAATTTAATCTGTCCGGCATCACTGATAAGTTCCATTTTTTCAACAGTTAAGCCACTCTGGGCCAGCTGGGTCAGAAAATTAGCCAGTACAGAATAATTTTCATGACTGACATTGAGTAAAATTTTACCTTCCTGCTGCTGGGATGAAACCGACAACCCCTGCTGCTGGGCAGCACGCTGCACTTTTTCTGAGGCATCTAATTGCAGATCGCCTGCTGGCTTCATGGTCGCTGCATTACTCTGCATCCACACTAAAGTATCTTTTAAGGTATTCAGGCGCTTTTGCTGGGTATCCGCAGCTCTGTGCATATAAAATAGTGCCGAACCGACTGCAGCCACGATGACAAAAATCGTGGTAAAGATCACCATATAGCGTTCACGAGTACTCAGGCTATCCAGATAATCTGTAATGCGTTCAATGCGCTGGTCCAGCCGGATTTGAATATTGTCGAGCATTTTCATTATTGTATTCTCACCGATCCGATCGCACCTGCACCATTGGCCTGTACATTACCCAGTTCAACTTTAAAACCCTGCTGTGTCAGCTGACGGGTCAAAGTGCTTAATGCATCAGAAGAGTTCGCCTGCAGATCCATATTCAGACTTGAAGTATCATAACTGACCCGCTGCGCAATAATCTGGTTTTGCATTAATACCGGCCCCACCCGACTAATCAGATCAAAAGCCTGAGTATTCGCCACCTGACTTAAACGCATCTGCCCTTCAAACTGGCTTTTGATATTCTGCTCGTTTACAGGATAGTTCTGACCAAACCAGTATTTGAACTGATCAATCGCTTGAGAAGCAGTTTGATTGGCAATCTTTTTATATTGATACCAGCGCACAGCATCATAACTAAACTGCAGCACCAGAATACCCAAAAACACAGCAGCACAGGCTTTCCAGTAACCGGAAACTGGCGTATCTGACTTGGCTTTAGGCAAGACATTAAAAGGATGCTGTTTGGCTTTTTTCAGCTGGGGAAGGCTGTACTGAAACGACTCAACCTGATCATGGGTAACAACAGCTTCCAGACTACGCAGCTGAGCGTCATTCAGGTTACTCACCTTGTAATTTACATCTTTAGGCTGATAATCCAGATAAAGACTCAGGTCATCCACCGAATGACCCACATATTCCGATTCGCGAACCAGTAGTCGCCCAGCAAGTTCCGCCAATACACGTTGATTTTCTTCTGGAACAGGCAGGACCAGAAAATCTGGCAATAATGCCGTGACCTTGACCGGAAGAAGGTTCAATACATGCTGCATGGTTTCTACAGTTGAATTGGAAATTCCCAATACACTGAGCTGATCGGGCTGCTGAAAATGATGAAGCACCTTCATCGCATCAACCGGTAGAATGACATATTCCTCCAGCAGATACTTGATTGCCTCCTGCCCCATTTTCTTATATTGGGCTTTGGACATGCTCTGCTGCAAAATCTGCACATGACGACTCGGGAAAAAGACCGTTGACTCTACCCCATGTTGCCCCTGGATTTCCTGAATCAGTTGCTCAAGTGTATCTGCACTTTTCCAGAATTCCCCATCTGACCATTGCCAAACCCCATTGGCTTCTGGCATCCATAAATACAACATCGATTGTGTTCTGCCGTTTTAATAGTTTTTTATACTGTTGGAATAAAGCTTTTTAACTGTGTCGATAAACCTGCTGCAATCACTGCCTGATCATAAATGCGAGCTTCTGACAAATGAAAAGGATGGAAAGACTCCTCTGTCAGAATGGAAGCAATATGTGCCACCACATTCATATGGCAGACCACGACAATTGATTCATACGGTAACTGAGACAACCATTCCACAGCCACTTTGGCATCATCATCCGGCTTAATGGTATTACAGATCACCACTGGTACATCTTTATAGAAAGCCTGCAAATGTGCCAGAGTTTCCTGAGCACGAAGCAACGGACTCACTACAAAGACTTCAGGTTTAACTATGTCTTTCAGGTATTGAGCAGTCTGTTCTGCCTGTAGATGTCCACGTTCGGTCAAAGGACGCTTGGTGTCGTTACCATTTACCGGTGGAGCTGCTTCGCCATGACGCACGAGTGTCAGTTGCATACCATTTCCCTATTCGTTCATTCAAGCTGCTGATCAGGTCATAATATGAGACTGATCATACAGTTCCATCACTTATAAATCAGACTTGATGATGTGGCAAGACAAATTCCACATCACTGCGATGACCATTTTTCATTAAGGACACTGCAATACTCATCGGTGGTGCACCTTCAAAGATCACAGCATACAAGGCACAGGTAATTGGCATGTATACATCCAGTTCTTCTGAACGTGATTTTACCTGTACAATAGTATTAATCCCTTCCGCCGTCTGACCCAGTTCAGTAGTTGCCTGTTCCAGAGTTTTACCTTTACCCAGCGCATAACCAACCTGATAGTTTCGGCTTAACGGACTATTACAGGTAGCGAATAAATCACCTACACCCGATAGCCCCAGGAAGGTCAATGGATTCGCACCAAGCTTCACCGCAAAACGGCTCATTTCTGCCAAGGCACGGGTCAGAATCATACTCTTGGTATTTTCACCGACGTTATAGGCGGCTGCCATCCCCATTGCGACTGCATAAATATTTTTCAGCGCACCACCAAGCTCTACACCATGTACATCATCGCTGGCAAAGACACGGAATAAAGCACTGTGCAAAGCTTGCTGTACTGCATAACGCACCAGTTCAGAATCACTTGCAATCACAGTCCCTGCTGGCTGGCCCGCCACAATTTCCTTCGCCAGGTTCGGGCCTGAAAGGACCCCATAAGGCACTTCAGGTAATTCTTCCCTGATGATATCACTCATAAAACTAAAGGTTTTCGCTTCAATACCTTTGGTCAGTGAAATCACGGCCTGAGAGCTAATAAAAGGCTTAATCTGCTTCAGCACATCACGGAAAGAATGGCTTGGAATTGCCACCAGAATAATGTCACGATCACGTACTGCTTTTTCTAAGTCTGAAACTGCCAATAATGCAGGCTCAAGCTGAAAATCTGGCAGATAACGCTTGTTCATATGCGTGGCATTAATATCCGCAGCCGTGGCTTCATCACGAATCCAGATCATGGTGTCACAGCCATTGCGTACTGCAGTATTTGCCATTGCTGTACCAAAACTGCCACCACCCAACACTGTAATTCGCAACGCAGTCTTACGATCAATTTCTACAGGTTCAACCAGATCTGAAAATTTTAATTCTGACATGTGTTTCTAATATCCTTATCTAGCCAAATTAAAGTGATGGATTCCACTGGCTGACAAATGCTTCTGTATGGATTTCTGCACGTGGCGCAATAGTTTTTGCCGCCGTTCCAATATAAATGATGCCTGAAACCAGATCATCCTCTGAAATTCCTAAAGCCTGTTTAAAGTATAGAGATTCTACTACAGCACCACTACGCCACATGGTCGAAAAACCTTGAGCTTGCAGAGACAATAAGAAATTCTGAATTGCGGCACCAGAGCTCAGAATCTGCTCAAAATGCGGCACCTTGGGATGATCCTTTAAACGGGTCAAAGCCAGAACCAGTAAAGGTGCACGGAAAGGATGATGTTTTACCCGCTCAATCTGAGCAGCTTCAGTTTGGCCCAGATCGATTAATGCCTGGGACAATAACTCACCAAAAGCTTCACGCTTATCATCTGGAATAACTACAAATTCAGTAGGTTTTAAACGGTGGTGATCTGGCGCAGTCAGCGCAGCCTGAAAGGCCATTTCCAGCTGTTCAGCATTGGGTGCCGGGGCAATCAGCTGACCAATAGATTGACGTTGATGAATATTCTGATGAACGATTTCGATCGTTGATTCGGTCATTGCCTTGTATTTCTATACTTAAAAACTGTATTCAAGATTAGCATATTCATCTTGGGATTCTCTATATCCTTCATTTTTATTCTTCGTGCTCAAATATATTTAGCTCACTGTTTTCGTTTCTGATAAAAATCATTAAACAGCATTTATGATAATGACATGGCTAATACTGAAAATTTCCAAACTTATACATGCTGTACAAATTCTAAAGATTATTATGTGATTAATTATACGATTATCTGATCTTGACGGGTTTTTAGACATGACAAAAATATTAACAATGGGTGCAGCTATTGCCACTGCACTCGCTCTGACTGCGTGTAGTACTAATCCAACCAACACAACTGCAATCCGCAAAGAAAATAATCAATTCGAAGTTACCGGATTAGGTAAGACCCAAGTCATTGCCAAAAATAATGCCGTAAACGCCGCCTCTAAAACATGTGGTTCACGATCAACAGCTATTATTGTAGATGAACAGTCCACTTATGATGGCGCACTGAAAGGCGTGGTAGATGAGCAGACCGGGCAGATCATTCAGGCTGCTGCCACAGTACTTGGTAATATTGCAGGTACAGGCAATAGCATCAATTCAGATGATGACTACCAAACTACCCTGACTTTCCGTTGCCAGTCTAACTAAAGCCTTTTTAACTAGCTAAAAAAAACCGCTCATTGAGCGGTTTTTTACGAACTGGAAATTAGCAATAGCCTTCCAGGCGGGTCAATGGTAATTTTTGACCAATCGCTTTTTCAATTTCTGGCAGATAGAACGCATCATCTTCCGACAGGAAACTGATACTGACACCACGAGTCCCGGCCCGTCCAGTACGACCAATACGGTGTACATAATCATCAGACTGTTCTGGCAGGGTAAAGTTTACTACATGCGATACACCATCCACATGAATACCACGACCTGCTACATCAGTTGCGATCATGATATTGTGTTTTCCATTTTTAAACTGGTCCAGCATTTTTAAGCGCTTGTCTTGGGCAATTTCACCAGACAGCATCACCACTTTATAGTTGTCACGTTTCAGATGATCATAGAGTTTACGCACCTGATCACGACGGTTGGCAAAAATCATGACCTTCTCAATCGGTTCATCACGCAAAATGTCTTGTAGCAGTTTATATTTATCTGCCTTGGCAACCATATATACACGTTGTTCAACGTCCGCATTGGTTTTCTTTTCTGGCTCAATTTCAACCGTTACGGGTTCAAATAACCACTGTTGTGCCAGATTCAATACGTCATAGCTAAAAGTTGCCGAGAACATCAAAGTTTGGCGCTGTTCCTTACGTGGCGAGAAACGTACGATACGTTTCACTGAAGGGATAAAACCCATATCCAGCAGGCGGTCTGCTTCATCAATCACCAGGAATTCAATCTGATCTAACCAAACTTCTTTTTGTTCAACAAAGTCAATCAAGCGACCTGGAGTAGCAACCATGATGTCCACAGGTGCCTTATCGAGCTGTGCTTTTTGCTTGTCAAAATCCACACCACCAAGCAGCGTCACGACACTCAGATCAGTAAACTTGGTCAGCTCATGCGCATCACTTTCGATTTGTAGTGCAAGTTCACGAGTCGGTGCCAGAATCAGTGCACGTGGCTCACCACGATAACGCTGTTCCTGAACAGGATTATTCAATAGATCATTGATGATACTCACCAGGAAGGCCGCTGTTTTGCCCGTACCCGTTTGCGCACGACCAATTGCATCGTGACCTGCCAATGTGAATTTTAAAACCTTCTCCTGAATAGGCGTCATAGAAGAAAAGCCTAAAGCATCAATCGCTTGTTTTAGATTAGGATGTAAATTTAAGGTTTCAAAACCAGATGACATAAAGCGGTGCTCTAAATAGATAATCACTAAGATACAGACAGTATAAACAAAAAACGCCCCAATTTATATTGGGGCGTTTTATTAGCTTAATCCGAAGATTAGTCTAATGGTTGAACTTCTTCAGCCTGGAAGCCTTTTTGGCCTTTTACAACACTGAATTCAACACGTTGGCCATCACGAAGTGAACGGTGACCGTCACCTTGGATTGCACGGAAATGAACGAATACGTCATCACCACCATTGCGTTGAATAAAGCCGAAGCCTTTAGTATCGTTAAACCACTTAACTACGCCTTGTTCGCGAGCAGCTGTCATAAGTTAATCCTCATTGTACCGAAAAGAAGGACCACCCGGTGTTGCAAACAGCAGAGCAAACAAGTTTGAAAATATTATTTTTAAGCTTGTAATCATTCTGTAAAACTATTAACAAAATCCCGGTTACATCCATTTATTTGCAGGACGAAAAACAATCAATTTGTTTATCTAAAATCCCACTAACTCATCGAGCTTAACATGGGTTTATAACAATTAATAGCCTTTTTTTAGGTTTGTTCTAATTGATTTCGCTATTTTTTTCAGAAATTTGCATAAGGTTTTTTTAATTATTATTTCGTTTATATTTTTTTAAAAAAGTTGGGATTTGGCATCCTATTTGCTAATATTTAAACCCCTTTTAAAGTCGAATGAATATTACGGAAATGATTGACAACGCCGATCAGATTCGCACCGTCGATGCCATGGGTAAACCATGCCCTATGCCGTTATTGATGTTAAAGCGTGCCTTGAAAAGCTATCCCGGCGAAACCTTTCTGCTGAAATCATCAGATCCACACAGCCAGATTGATGTTTCGCGTTACTGTGAGTTAAATCAGCTGAAATATGATATGCAACAAATTTCCGACGTGGAGTTTCACTACATAATTGAATCTTAAAAATTTTCAATTAAACTATTTATCTCCACATTTGTATAAAAGTTTACATATCTCTACCCAAATATCCATCATTTGACTGGAGATTGGATTAACATAAATCTTAGATTTGGGAATGATCCCGTTATTCCTCAAGGAGAACACATGAGTGACAGCAGCAATCAATTGATGCCCCTGTCATTATCGGCGCCAGGTGTCAATCTCGGTGCTTATATTAGTACTGTCAATCAGATTCCTATTTTAACTGCCGAACAAGAAAAAGAGTTGGCAGACCGATATTTCTATGACCAGGATCTGGACGCAGCAAAAATGCTGGTGATGTCCCACCTGCGTTTTGTAGTCCATATTGCACGTAGTTATGCAGGTTATGGCCTGCCTCAAGGTGACCTGATTCAGGAAGGTAACCTTGGCTTAATGAAAGCGGTTAAACGCTTTGACCCGAATATGGGTGTTCGTCTTGTTTCCTTTGCCGTGCACTGGATTAAGGCTGAAATCCACGAATATGTAATCCGTAACTGGCGTATTGTCAAAATTGCGACAACTAAAGCCCAGCGCAAACTGTTCTTTAACCTGCGTAGTCTGAAAAAGTCATCTAAAAAGTTGACATTAGATGAGGCTCGATCAATTGCCAATGACCTGAATGTGACCCCCGAACAGGTTCTGGAAATGGAAGGGCGACTGACTGCCTATGATGCAGCATTTGAAGCTTCAGGTGATGATGACGATGAAGGTTCAGGTCATGTCGCTCCAGCGCTGTATCTGGAAGATAACCGTTATGATCCGGCACGTCTGATTGAAAATGAAGACTATGAAGAACAAAGTACAGCCGCCCTGCACGATGCCATGGAACAACTAGATGACCGTTCACGTAACATCTTGCAGCGTCGCTGGCTGGATGATGAAAAATCTACCCTGCATGAGCTTGCCGCAGAATATAACGTTTCTGCCGAACGTATTCGTCAGCTGGAAAAGAATGCCATGGAAAAAATTAAAGTTGCGATGTCTTCCAACTAGATTACATGTCCTGTATAAAGCCTTCAGATCTGAAGGCTTTTTTGTCTTTTAATACGGTGTTTCAGCCCGTACTTTTATGCTAAGGTTAAGCGCAAAATTTACAGGAAGATCAGTTCAGATGTGGATTGCAATTTCAGCGATTAATCTGGCCCTTGCAGTAATGCTGGGTGCTTTTGGTGCGCATGGCTTGAAAGCACGTGCAACTGAAGCACAGCTTGGCTGGTGGCAGACTGCAACCGATTACTTTTTCTATCATGCGCTGGGCTTGTTGCTATTAGGCATCATGGCAAAAGTGATTCCACAGTTGCCGATTAAACCAAGTTTCATTTTGATTCAATTGGGCATTTTACTGTTCAGTGGTTCACTTTATATTATGGCACTTGGTTTACCGCGTGGTTTGGGTGCAATTACCCCGATCGGAGGCGCACTGATGATTGCAGGCTGGCTGACTCTGGCTTGGAATGCATTTAAATATATCAAGTAAGAACTGATCAAATTCAGAGGGTGCCAAAATGAACATCTATATCAATGGCGAACAACAACAGACTGACTGCACCACCTTAATGGAACTGGTTCAGCACCTTGCGCTTGAAGGTAAGCGCTATGCCGTTGAAGTCAATGAAATGATTGTTCCCAAAAGTAGACTGGCAGCAACGCCAATCTGTGAGGCAGACAAAATCGAAATTATTCACGCTGTCGGTGGCGGCTAAGGTTCGGAAATACTATGCAAGATTTACTTCAAATTGGCTCACGCCAGTTCCAGTCACGTCTGTTGGTTGGTACAGGAAAATATAAAGACTTACAGGAAACAGATCAGGCAATTCAGGCGAGTGGTGCTGAAATTGTTACGGTTGCAATCCGTCGCGTGAATATCGGCCAGCATCCAGACCAGCCGAATCTGCTATCCGTGATTTCACCCGAAAAATATACCATTCTGCCTAACACCGCTGGCTGTTTTGATGCTAACAGTGCTATACGTACCTGTATGCTGGCACGTGAACTGCTGGATGGTCATAACCTGGTAAAACTGGAAGTTCTGGGTGATGAAAAAACCTTATATCCAAATATCACTGAAACTTTAAAAGCAGCACGCACCCTGATTGATGATGGTTTTGAAATTATGGTGTATACGTCAGATGATCCAATCGTGGCGCAGGAGCTGGAAAGCATGGGTTGTGTTGCGATCATGCCTTTGGGAAGTTTGATCGGCTCAGGTCTGGGAATTCTGAATCCTCATACCATTTCTATCATTAAGGAAAATGCCAAAGTGCCTGTACTAGTCGATGCTGGTGTCGGCACAGCCAGTGATGCAGCAATTGCGATGGAACTCGGTTGTGATGGTGTGTTGATGAATACAGCCATTGCAGCAGCACAGAATCCAGTCTTAATGGCATCTGCCATGCGTAAAGCAGTAGAAGCTGGTCGTGAAGCATTCTTAGCGGGTCGCATGCCACGTAAGCGTATGGCCAATGCCAGCTCGCCTGAAACCGGTTATTTCTTTAAATAATAATCGAGGCTAGAAGCCCAAAAAATTATTTAAATCATGTCGATCTGTTCAGGAGTTTCTAGCAAACTCCTGAACTTTTGATTCTTTATGACTCTGATTACATTTTAAGATTAAGTATGAGATTTCTTTCATAAATCAGACAATGGTCGTTTATTAGTATTAAAGTTCCTTCTCCCTTCAGGATGAGGAGCGTGCTCCACGAGAGGATGAGGGGATTTCTTAAAAACCTCTCCCTAGCCCTCTCCTATAAGGAGAGGGAATTTCCTTGACCATTTTTTAGTAACTTAGATGCTCAAATGAAGAACTCAAAATATTTTTAATTGATGAGAAAGACACATTGCAGCTCATCACAAACCTGTCTCATATGATTTTTAAAAGAGTCCTCTCACCTTCTTTTGATAAACTAACTCATTATCCAACTTCGAACATTTATAAAAATATAAATAAAAGGAATTTAAGCCGATGCTTTATCAGATCAAACTGCCTTTCCTATTTAGCACCCTGCTGTGTATAGCATTTACACAAATTGCTTGTGCGAAGACTCAGACAGGCAGTTCTTCTCAATCAAGCTATCGATCTTTTGTTCCGAAAAACTGGAAAGTTTTGGAAACAGCACAAGGCGATTTAAATCAGGACGGTCAAGCGGATATTGCCCTGATTATTGAAGATACTAATCCCGAAAACTTTGTTGCAAATGCAGGTGTAGGCAATCATATTCTGAATACCAACAAACGAAAACTTTTGATTTTATTCAAGCAGGCAAATGGTTATCAGCTTGTAGCTAGCAATACTACTTTGCCAAACGAAGGTGATGTTGAATCACCTTGTCTCGCTGATCCACTTGGTGAATCCGAAGCCTTAAGCATTCAAAAAGGTGTACTTCGGATTCATTTACATTACTGGCTAAGCTGTGGTTCATGGTATGTCACCAATCATACTTATACCTTTCGATACCAAGATAATGCTTTTAAATTGATTGGCTATGATGTAGATGATTTTCACCGTGCCTCGGGTGAGAGTACAGCACGAAGCATTAACTTTTTAACAGGCAAGCTAAAAACTACAACAGATGAAAATGAATTTGCAGAACAGACTCAACCTGCCAAAGTTCAATGGTCCACCTTAAAACACCGCTACGCACTGAAACTTGAACAGGTTCAATTTAATCAGCCACAAGAGTTCGAATAAAATTAAATATCACAAACTCTTTCAAACTGAGAATTACAGCTTAAAGTGCTTCTAAAATTCGAATCTTTACACTCGCAACCGCACCTTTAGTGGCTTTAGCATGTTGCTGCATATTTACACTATGCATGTGGGTTTCCAGATGCTGAATGCTTTCCCATTTTTCAAACATCATGATTGAAAAAGGTACTTTGGTCTGCAACCGACTCTCAATCGCTGGATGATCAATATAAACATCATAGAGATGACAACCCGGCTCTTGTAATACCTGTGCACGAATGTTTTGAAATGAGTCCAGAACTTTTTTCAAATCCTGTTCTGAATGACAGAGGATTTCAGCAATAACGGTCAGCATAGTTACATCTCCTGATTAAGCAAATACTTGCGTCAAATGGTCACGATACTGAGCGATATACGCTTCAACTTCAGGGGCTTTAATAACATCATTCACAATAAATGTCGGTAAAGCCTGCATACCCAAAAATTGGTTGGCTTTATGAAAAGGCAAGTACACTCCATCTACGCCCACCCCATGGAAAAACTGCTCCGAATCGTTAAAAGCGTCCATGGGTGCATTCCAGGTAAGTGACAACATATAGTTTTTACCGTGAATGAGACCACCTGAGCCATATTTTTTGGAAGAATCTGAACGTGAGCGGCCATCATTTGCATACACGCTGCCATGCCCTTCTGTAAAGACATCATCAATATACTTTTTAACTGTCCATGGTGCACCCATCCACCAACCCGGCATCTGGTAAATAACGGTATCCGCCCAAAGATATTTTTCAACTTCAGCTTGTGCATTATATTCACTATCAGCACGGGTCACCTGAACCTGATGCCCTAAGTCTGACAATACTTCTTGAGCCAGCTCAGTCAAAGTATCATTTAATTCACCATTCGAGTGTGCAAAAGTTTTCGCGCCATTTACCAATAAAATATTCTTCATTTTAAAACCTGCAACTAAAATCTATGCAGGCACTATAAAGATTCCATTTACCCCTAAAAAGTCGCGAATCTGCAAATGATTATTGACCAAATATCAACAATCACTTTTGAAGCAATAAAAAAGCGCCATATGGCGCTTCTTCAAAACTCTAGAATCAAGGGATTAAACCTTCATCACGCATAGCGATCTGTACTGACTGACGCTCTGCGACTTTATTACGAATGTGAATGATATTTTTATAAGGTGTCAAATCGTGTTCGATATGATTTGACCAGTTAGTAAGTACAAACAGATAAGCATCTGCTGGTCCAAAGTTATCATCCACCAGGTAATCATTGTCTGATTCACCAATGGCTTTATCAATGTAACTTAATAAGCGGTCAATTTCTGCATACGCCTTTTTCTTGGCTTCCTCATCCATTGGCGCACCAAAGAACACTGCATAAGCATCATGTAATTCTGAGTTTAGGTAACCTAACCATTCTAGGACTTTGGCACGTCCCATACCTGATGGAGGAATTAAATCTTGTTTTGGATCGTGTTGTGCCAGAAATGGAAGAATCGCAACGTTCTCAGTCAGAATCAGGCCCGGATTAATTTCCAGTGCTGGAACATAGCCTTTTGGATTGATCTCGTAATAATCTGTGCCTTTCTCAGTTTTATGTGTTTTTAAATCAACACGTTCCAAATCAAAATCAACATTAATTTCATTTAAAATAATATGTGCTGCCAACGAGCATGCACCAGGTGCATAGTAAAGCTTCATTTCTGATCCTTGTTATCTACTTCTCAATGTTTTAAATCGCTTCTAACAAACTTTCAAGTGATCAAACCTGTAAATTGCAAAAAAGCGTAACTGCCGCCAAAAGACATTTACTTCTTCAATATTGAGTATATTCCAGACATTTTCAAGTCATTCTTGTGTGGATTTTTATACCAGGACGATTAAGATACGCGGGGTTAAAAGTGAAATGATGAAATTCTGTGATAAGTCTGAAAAAAGAAGAATGGTTTTCCAATATCCGCACTGATGTTCTGGCTGGCCTGGTGGTCGGATTAGCCCTCATTCCAGAATCGATTGCGTTTTCTGCGATTGCTGGTGTCGATCCCCAAGTCGGTCTATATGCATCCTTCTGTATCGCGGTATCTATTGCTTTCTTCGGTGGTCGCCCAGCAATGATCTCGGCAGCAACTGGTGCGATGGCACTCCTCATGATTACTTTGGTCAAGGAACATGGTCTGCAATACTTACTGGCTGCCACTGTATTAACCGGGATTATTCAGGTAATTGCCGGTTCATTTAAAGTTGCCAAATTGATGCGCTTTGTTTCGCAATCAGTGGTCTATGGCTTCTTGAATGCCTTGGCAATTCTGATTTTTGTTGCGCAAATCCCGGAAATGCAAAAAATGGATGCGACCGGTTATCTGTTTGTTGCGATCGGTTTGGCAATTATCTATTTATTTCCTTATCTTCCGAAAATTGGTAAAACCATCCCTTCTCCACTGATCTGTATTATCGTCCTCAGCGGTCTGGCTCTTGTCCTCGGATCAGATATGCGTACCGTGAGTGACTTAGGGCATTTTCCAGATACCTTACCAGTTTTCTTGATTCCAGAAATTCCGCTGAATTTTGAAACATTGCAGATTATTTTTCCTTATTCAGCGACTTTGGCCACTGTCGGTTTACTTGAAACCATGATGACCACCACTGTAGTCGATGAAGTCACCGATTCTGAAAGTGACCGCCATCAGGAATGCCGTGGTCAGGGTATGGCCAATATTGTCAGCGGTTTTATGGGTGGCATGGCCGGTTGTGCCATGATTGGACAGTCGATTATCAATGTCTCGTCTGGTGCACGTACTCGTCTGTCTACGCTTGTGGCAGGCGTCTTCTTACTTTGCCTGGTGGTATTTCTGAAAGATTGGCTGGCTTATATTCCGATGGCAGCGCTGGTAGCCATTATGATCATGGTATCATTTACCACCTTCCAGTGGGGTGCTATCCAGCAGTTTAACAAGCATCCGCTTGCTTTTAATGTGGTGATGATGACTGTTGTGCTGGTAGTTTTGGTGACCCATAACCTGGCATTAGGCGTGTTAATCGGCGTGGTATTGTCTGCCCTGTTCTTTATCAACAAACTGGAAAATACGGTTCACGTATATACTCATTTGCTAGATGAACGTTCTCGTCGTTATGTGATTTCCGGGCAGATCTTTTTTAGCAGTTCAGACCGCTTCTATCAGTTCTTTGACTTTAAGGAAAACCTGGCAGTTGTTGAACTGGATCTGACCCATGCCCATATTTGGGATGTTACTTCTGTGAATATGTTCAATAACGTCGTACAGAAATTTAAAGCCCAAGGAATTGATGTTCAGGTGACTGGACTGAATGAAGCCAGCAGTACTTTGGTCGACCGTTATCAAACTTGATCACCATTCATATGATTTAAAAGGGCCAATTGGCCCTTTTATTGTTTCGCGGAATAAGCTTTATGCCAGTTTTTAATAGTGAATTCCCGAGAAAAGTTTGACTTGCTCCGCTCAGGACTTAAAATACCGCATTCTGAATTTTTAGATTTGCCAAAGTTATGTCGAACGATCAATTAGACCAGCAAGTCGTGGAGCTGGACAATTTAAGCGAGCACCGTGAAATTGTGACGTTTATGCGCCGCTCAGCGCCATTAAATACCTCTCAACGTACTGCGCTTGAACAATATGGTCACTTAATTTTGGAATATCCGGTGGGTGATTTGCGCCAGCATTTTGAGCACCCTGAACGTCCATTGACTGTAGAAATCGGTTTCGGTATGGGTCGTTCACTGGTATTGATGGCCAAAGCCAATCCTGAACGTAATTTTGTCGGTATTGAAGTGCACGTACCCGGCATCGCACAATGTGTATATGAAGCAGGCATGGAAGGTTTAACCAACTTGCGTGTCCTAGATGCCGATGCAATTCAAGTCCTGCGTGAAATGCCGGATAACAGCATCAACACGGTGCAATTGTACTTCCCTGATCCATGGCAGAAAAAACGTCACTTCAAACGCCGTTTTGTATCACACGACCGCATGCCATTGGTTGAACAAAAGTTAGAGCTCGGCGGTACATTCCACGCTGCGACTGACTGGGAACCATATGCTGAATGGATGCTGGAAGTGCTTGAAGAGCGTCCACGTTTGGAAAATCTGGCAGGTAAAGGCAACAGTTATCCTCGTCCTGACTGGCGTCCTCAAACCAAATTCGAGCGTCGTGGTATTGAAGCCGGCCATAAGATTAATGACTTTATCTTTAAGAAAATCTCTTAATCCAAGATGAATCCCCAAAAAGCGCTGATGATTCAGCGCTTTTTTTATAAAAAGAATTTGTCTTTGAATCAATAAATGATCGCGATCAGAATACCTGAAATCAATTTTAGAAAGAAAAATAGATGTTGATCTTTATACCTGGCAATTTTCCTAGGCATCACTCACTTTAACGCAAGAAGACACGATAAATCAGTTTCAAAATCGAACTGCCATACGGTGGATAAATCAGCTTCATCAAACTGAATTTTGGACGGCTAAATACCGACTTGGCATGACTAAAGGTCTTAAAGCCTTCATGTCCGTGATAATGCCCCATTCCAGATGGGCCAATCCCGCCAAAGGGCATATCCTCCATACCAGCCGTCATTAAAGTTTCATTAAGACAGACCCCGCCACTGTGTGTCGTATGCAGGACTTTTTGTTGCTCAGCTTTGTTATAGCCAAAGTAATACAGTGCCAATGGCCGCTCATGCTGGTTGATGTAGTTAATTACTTCATCCATCTGCTCATAGCCAATGACGGGCAGAAGTGGACCAAAGATTTCATTCTGCATGATCAGCATATCGTCATGAACATTGGTCAGGACCAGGTGCGGCAAACGGCGCCCATCTACCCCCTGTTCGATCTGATGCAACTGTGCACCTTTGGCCTGAGCATCCTCAATATATCGCTGTAATCGAGCAAGCTGCCGGTCATTAATGATGGTTGTATAATCCGGATTGCTTAAAATACTATTTGGATAGAACTGTCGAATAGCATTGAAATAAGCTCCAATAAAAGCTTGGATTTGTGACTGATGCACAAATGCATAATCTGGTGCTACACAGGTCTGCCCGGCATTCATGGTTTTGCCAAAAGCCAGACGGCGTGCGCTTTCCTGTAAATCTGCATCCTTCGCAACGATAACAGGTGACTTACCACCGAGCTCCAGTGTGATTGGGGTCAAATTCTCCGCCGCCGCATGCATCACATGACGTGCAATTGAAGTCGCGCCAGTAAAGAGCAAATGATCAAATGGCAAAGTAGTAAATTGTTGCGCGACTTGTGCATTCCCCGTAACTACAGCAATCTGGTCAGCTGGGAAATAACGGGCAATCAGCTGTTGAAACAGACTAGAAAATTCCGGGGTATATTCACTCATTTTTAGCATGACCCGGTTACCCGCAGCCAAGGCCTGACCCAAAGGAGCAATGGCGAGGAAAAGCGGATAATTCCACGGCACCACAATACCAACCACGCCTACCGGCTGATACATCACATAACCCGTGGCTGGCTGAAACAGAATACCAACCTGACGTTTACTCGGCTTCATCCATTTTTTCAGATGTTTCAAGCTGTGTTTCAGTCCATTCAAACTGGTCAGCACTTCAAACAGCTTGGTTTCGTCAAGACTCCGGTTCGAGAAATCCCGACTAATAGCAGCTGCCATCTCATGCTGATGCTCCACCACCATTTGGTATAGTGTTTTAAGTTGCTGTTGACGCTGCTCATAATCTGGATATGCTGCTTGCAAACATGCCTGACACTGTTGCTGGAAAATATCCTGCATGTATTTGGCACTATCCAGATTTATACCTTGTTCCCATGACGTCATATACGGTCCCTATTTATTCTGTAAAAAGAAATTCTCATATTTTTAAGCAACTTTCGATGTTTGTTGTCTTGCCCGGATCAGATCCACAGCTTTTTCTGCAATCATAATTGTTGGTGCATTGGTATTGCCATTCACGACCGATGGCATGACTGAAGCATCAATCACCCGCAGATTTTGAATGCCATAGACACATAATTCAGGATCGACTACAGACATATCATCAACGCCCATCTTGCAACTACCAACTGGGTGATACACCGTATCTACCCGATTGCGCAGGATTTCCCGAATATCCTCATCATTTTTTACATGCGCAGTAAATAAATCCTGCTTATACAGACTGGAAAGCGATGGTGACTGCATCAATTTTTGCGTCAGTTTAAAACCTTGCACCAGATCATCCAAATCGCGTTCATCGTTCAAGAAATTTGGATCAATCAATAGCGGATCATGAATGTTTGGCCCGCTCAGTTTAATTGAACCACGGCTGCGTGGATTTAATAAACAGACATGACAGGAAATGCCGTGGCTTCTACGGAATTTACGTGCATGATCATCCACTAATGCCACCACGAAATGCAATTGCAGATTGGGAGTTTTCAGTGCTGGCGAGCTTTTAATGAATCCCCCACATTCAGCAAAATTAGACGCAATCATGCCACGGCGTTCACTGCGATATCGCCTAATCTGCTTAAACATATCCAGTGAACCTGACATGGATATCCCGAAGGTTCCGGCAAATTCCTTGACGCTATAGCCGAAAATAAAATCGGGGTGATCATGAAAATTCTTTCCAACCCCTGGCAAGTGGTGCTTGAGCTCGATACCGTGTTGTTTCAGTTCTTCAGCATCACCAATTCCGGATAGCATCAATAGGTGTGGAGATTGCATGGCACCTGCCGAGAGCAAGACTTCCTGTCGCGCTCGTAACGTTTTTAATTGGCCGGCATGTTGCACCTGCACCCCAACTGCCGCTTTTTGTTCGATTATAATTTTATGCGTGATGGCTTTAGTCCATATGGTCAAATTCGGACGACTCAAATGTGGAAACAGATAAGCTCGAGCTGCGCTACAACGCTCACCATTATCATGAGTTACCTGGTAAACCCCTAAGCCTTCCTGCTCTGTACCATTAAAATCATCCAGCACTGGATAGCCCTGCTCACGTGCTGCCTGTAAATATCGCTCATGGAAAATACTGTCTGTTTGCACATCGGATACATGTAAAGGGCCTGCATTACCATGATATTCATTCTGAATGCGATGGTTATTCTCAGATTGGATGAAATATGGCAGTACTTCATCATAAGACCAGCCAGTACAGCCTTGTGCTGCCCAATCATCATAATCGGCACGATTGCCACGGATATAAATCATGGCATTAATTGCTGAGGAACCCCCCAGACATTTACCACGTGGCTGATAGCCTTTACGTCCATTCAATCCTTTTTGTGGAACGGTTTCAAAAGCCCAGTTGTTAATTTTGGTCGGCAAACTCATGACACAGGCTGCCGGAATATTTACTGTCCAGGCGTTGCCTTGTCCACCTGCTTCCAAAAGACAGACAGAAATATTGGGATCTTCACTGAGACGGCTGGCCAGTACGCATCCTGCGCTCCCTCCACCAATAATGATGTAGTCAAAGTCCTGTTGCATTGTTATTGTTCCATTTTCATTATTATCTTCTCAACTTAAAATATTTTCTGAAAATAGAACAATCGATATTCAAAATTAAACTCGATGCTTGATCGAGAAATCTGCATGCAATTCAGATACCTATATATTGTTCAGGTTTAGGAAGCTTGATGGCGCTGCAGGATCTGCTGACTCATCAAGGCATATACTTCTGCCAGATCACTACGTTGTGACTGTTCCAGCATGGATTGATGCATATTCAGAATATTCTCATCTCCCCGCATGGCGGGACCTGTCTGCATCTGGCGTGGATCATTCTGTGTCGCTTTTTTTGCTGTTTCCAGAATTAATGGATAAAGCAGACCAAAATCCACTTGCTGCGCATCTACTACCTGTTTGGCCATGTCATAACAGTAGTTGCTAAAATTACATGCAAAGACTGCAGCTAAATGCAGGCTTAGGCGTTGCTCTGAACTATATAAATAGACTCTACTGCTTAGGCTATTTGCTAAATTTTGAAGGATATTTTGGTTTTCTTGATCATGTGCTTCGATAAATAAAGGTGTATTTTCCCAGTTAATCTCACGTTCCAGACTAAAGGTTTGTAATGGATAGAACACACCAGCACGTGTATGGATTTGTTTCAGCACATCTAAATGAGTACTGCCGGAAGTATGTACGATCAGGTTATTCGGTAAATATGGATGAATCTGTTCAATAACCATGGCAATTGACTGGTCACTAACCGCAATAATGACCAGATCCACACGATTATCCAGCTCCTCAGGCCTTTCAATTGCCTGCGCCTGGAATTGATCTGCCAATTGCTGTGCCTTTTCCAAGGTCCGGCTATAAATCTGCACAATCTCATGCTGTACTGACAATACATGAGCAAGATGATAAGCCACTCGCCCTGCCCCAATGATAGTAATCCGCATTTACTCATATTCCTGATCAATTGCGCACAGCATGCCAATAAAAAAAGGACGAAGCAATTCATCCTTTTCATTTTGATCAATCTAGTTAAATAGACTATTTAAATAAACCGTTCTTTAGTTTTGAATTTACACCTTCTGTTTTACACCTTGATCATCGACCGCACGTACAGTCCCAGTGTTGGTATTCATGACTTCAAAGGCAATACGACGGTTTTTATAACGGTCTACATCTTTAGCATTTGATGCATTGGGTTGAGCTGGCCCCATGCCTATCGCATTCAACTGGGCAGGATCGACCCCCTGTTTCACCAGATAGTTAACAATCGCCTGAGCACGCTGTAAAGAAAGTTGTTTATTTAGTTCTTCATCGCCTTGAGCATCTGTGTGACCAATCACTCGTAAATGAACTTGAGGTGCACGTTTCATTAAAGCTGCTGTCTGATCCAGAATCGACTGATTGATGGTCGGGATTTCAGTTGAACCTGGAGCAAAGTTAATTGCTTGCAGATTTAAAGCTGTCGCAACATCTAAGGCTTGGATTTGTTCTATAGGCATACTTGCCAAGACTTTTTCAGCTTCATTGCTCGGCGTATTAATCGCCTTTGCAGTACTAATAGGTTTTTGGGTAATGACCGTCATATTTTTTGCCAGCTGGCGAATTTCACCTGCAATACGTTCAGCATCGGCTGAATTGCCGGCTTGTACAGAAACCTGTTTTCCTTCCCAATGCAAGCTGACATTTGGCACACCCTGCATTGCTTTTAATACAGATGGAATCGTATCCTGATCGGTGAATTCAGAATGGTAATTATCATTATTTTCTGAACCGCAACCGATATTATAATTAAAAATCTGTTTGATCTCGTTTTGTAGAATTTCCATATACTGAGGATCATTAATCTGTACCTGACAGCTAGTAATCTGCCCCTCACTTCCAGTACTTAATTTTAGAAATGCAGTTTCAGTTGCGACTGCTTTAGATGCATTTTGCATATCCCGGATATCATCCGGATCATCATCACGTGTACAGCCTCGGAAGAAGAACATAATTAAAGCAGCCACGATAATAAAGGCAATGATCGGAATTAAAAAACGTGATCTTCCTTCTTTTTGAATCGCCGATTCAACAGGTTCAGGATCAATTCCCGGTACAGGTGTTGGATGATGGCCAACCAGTGGCGATGCACCTATAGCAAGTAACAGCTGTGATGCCCAGGTCGGCAACGCTTTTTGAATTGAATCATTGTTGGTTTCAATTACATAATTAATTGCATCAGGATTAGATGCATCGGCTTCTGTTTTTAGATACTCAATGGTTGGTTTAATCGAACGGTTTAAGGTCTGTTCAAGCTGCTCTTGTGGCACGCTATCGGACAGGCTGGCCAGATGCTCGAGCAGACGTTTTTTGATTTCAGGTTTTTCTGTGAACAATTCACTGATCTTTGGATTTAATTGCTGACTGAGAGTTTCTGCCTGTTCCGGATGCACACGCAATATGCTCAGGAAAATAGGATAAAATTGAGCCAGCGCCTGCTCTTTGGCAGCAACATACTCCGTTTCACCTTGCAGCACTGTCGGAGTGACATGGTATTTTAATCGTTGAATCAAGTCGTCATTCATAAAGTCACCATTCTTTTGATTTTTTAATGATTAATATTTATTCAGTTTAAGACCCGATCTTTTTAGAAAATGTAAATAGTTGTATGAAAATCATAACATTTCAATAGTGCTAGTTAATGATATGTTTACCAAAATAAAAAAAGCCAGCCGAAGCTGACTTTAATAAAAACAATCAGGAACTGATTTATGCTGGCACAAAGCTTTGTAAAACTTTTCCTTTAACCTTTTGATTGATCAATGGTGTATTTTTACCTTGTGAGACAATGCTCTCTTTCGTCAAAGTCCATTCTATTTCAGGATCAAGCAGCACCCAACCTGCCTCATTCATCCAGCGCTCTTGCATTTTAGCGACCTTGGCAGGTGCAATCGTCACTTTCTCTACCCATTCCAATGGACTAAACAGACCTTCTTTAATCAGCTGCAAACCAAATGGAAGGAAGGTATCAAATGCAGTAAAGCCAGGCTGAGTTTCTGCAAACGGCGCCATTTTTGCAGAGCTGCTGAGTGGTTCGTGATGGGTACAGATCGCATCAATCACTCCAGACTTCACGCCTTGACGCAGTAACTCTTTATCTGATTCAGAACGTAATGGTGGACGAACATGAGCCAGTGAGTTAAAGCCGTCAATCAGTGCATCAGTTACATTTAACTGATGCATCGCCACATCACATGTTACTGGGAGACCTTTTTCTTTGGCAATGCGGATCAGCTCAACCGAAGCACCACAAGATAACAAACCAAAGTGTGCATGCACTTTAGTCGTTTCAATCATCAGCAGATATTTAGCAATCGCGACTGTCTCTGCCAGTGCCGGAATCATTGGTAAACCTTGACGTGATGCAATAAAACCCTCATGCACACAGCCGTCTTTGGCAATTTGCGGTTCTTCTGCATAGAACACTACAGTCAGGTTAAGACCTGCTGCATATTCCAAGGTACGCAGAACTACATCATCATTGGCAAACGGCGCGCTAGCATTGGATACAGCACTACAACCACCTTTTTTCAGACCCGCCATATTTGCTGGCTGTTGTCCATTTAAACCTTGTGTCTGCGCACCAATCACTTCCAGATAAATGCCGCCATCCAGCATAGCTTTTTCAACCAGACCATGAATCAAGGCACCATTGTCCTGTACGATTGGCTTTGAATCAGGTGGCGTAAACACATGCAGAATACCGTTTTCACGTGCTGCTTTGCCTTCAGACTTCAAGGTACCATGCTGTTGCTGACCTGGCTCACGCAGACGTGCACACAGATCGACCATAGTAGGCATCAGCCATTTACCATGACCATTAATCGTTTCTGACACATTTGCAGTTTCAGCAATACGCTTACCATTTTGCAGATAAACTGTTTCGACTGAATCAGTGTTTGCAATTGGGTCTAGAACTCGAACATTTTCAATTTTAACAATAGACATGACTTATTCCTTATACCGCAATCGCTTCAATCAAACCTTGTTCCTGGAGCTGGCCCTGCATTGAAAGTGCCAACACCGCCATACGTACTGCAATCCCATTGGTCACCTGATTCAGAATCACTGACTGTGGACCATCTGCAATACTGGAATCAATTTCCACACCACGGTTCATTGGACCCGGGTGCATCACGATACAATCTGGTTTTGCCATGGCCAGACGTTCTTTATTCAGGCCATACATTTTGTAGAATTCAGCCTGTGAAGATAGCGCTGGTGAATCAATCCGCTCGTTCTGAATACGTAAGGTAATGATCACGTCGCAGTCTTTGATGCCGTCTTCCATATTATTGAACAAACGAACTTCTGGACCGTAATCATCGAAGCCATAAGGAAGTAAAGTATTGGGTGCAATAACACGAATATCTTTACAGCCCAAGGTTTGCAAAGCTGCGACATCCGAACGCGCTACACGTGAGTGCTTGATGTCACCGATAATCGCAATTGAAATATCTTCAAAATTCTTTTTAGTCTCACGGCGAATCGTGAGCATATCTAACATGGCTTGGGTTGGATGGGCATGACGGCCATCCCCCGCATTAATGATGGCCAGATTTGGGCAGACATCTTTGGCAATAAAATGCGCTGCACCAGAAGATGAATGACGCACCACGAAAATATCCGCTGCCATTGCTTCAAGGTTCCACAAGGTATCGCGCAGCGTTTCACCTTTAGAGGTACTTGAACGTGCGATATCAATATTAAGAACGTTAGCAGAAAGGCGCTTTGCAGCTGCTTCAAAAGTGGTACGAGTACGGGTAGAGTTTTCGAAGAAGAGGTTCATTACCGTTCGCCCTTCGAGCAAATTATTGGTAATGAGCTGATTTTGGTCATTAAAAAAGGACGCCGCAGTGTCCAGTATTTTTGTAAGAGTTTCTTTAGAAAGACCTTCGATAGTCAAGAAGTGTTTTAGATTGCCTTCTTTATTGAGTTGAATCTGGCTCGGTGTATGCAATGCAGCCAAGTGCATGAGAGATTCCTTATACGTTAAGTCAACGTATTATACAGAGATTCACTTCTGTTCGCACTTGGGAAATCGGCTACTTGTACAAAAACCGACTTGATAATAAAAATTGATTTTGAAATTCCTATGTATTTTTTCAATAAGATAATTTAACCTTTTTCTCAGATTGCTGTTTTTACATGTAAAAACTGAGTGCATCAGTCTGGCGCATCTGCACTCATAACCAGCTTAGCGCAATGCGCCAATATAACGATGGGCAACTTGAGCGCGATGAATATCTTCTTGTGTCGGTTCCACAACAATCAAGTCATCCTGAACATGCTGAGTTGTATCTGTTAGAGATTCATCCTGATCCATAGACAGATCGAAAACCTGTCTTAATTTTTCTACCAGTCGTGATAACTCCTCATCTTGAGTTGCTATAGCCAGCTCAATCACATGCTTTGCATAGTCTTTATTCTCAGACAGGTAGATTGCATCAATCACACGACCGGAAACGCGTCTTAAACGCGCATAAATTAAAGTTGCAATTGAAAAGCTATCCCCATTTACCATTTTAAACCCCCAATTATTTAAAAATGAGACTGTAGCCCCTCCCCAGTAGCTACAGTCTCATTTTTTATAAGGAGCAATTTCCATACCAATTTGATTCACTTATCATGTATTTAATATTTATTTCATTGTAGCGGGCTTGTTCAGGTGAAATTTCAAAGCCAATCGAAACAATTTCAAAAGCTTTAAAAGGCAAAATACGGTAAACTGAGCGCAGTTTTTATTTATTCTTTTCCGGTCTCTCTATTTTATGAATACCTCTTCACGTTTAAGCAATTATTGGGTCACCTGTGCCGATGGTCTGGAAACCTTATTAGAAGAAGAAATCAAAGGTTTAGGTGTTCAGGATATTGAACGTTTCCCGGGTCGTCTGACCTTTAAAGGTACACTGGAAAATGCGTACCGCATCTGTATGTGGTCGCGTCTGGCTTCACGTGTCCTGATGCCAATCCACACACATGAAATTGAATTCTCCCATGATGCGCGTGATGTGGCTGAAGAGCTTTATGAAGGTGCAATCAGCTTTGACTGGTCACTAATTTTTGCACCACAAAGTACCTTCGCAATTCGTCTGCATGTCGAACGTGATATCAAAGTCAATACCCAATTTGCCACTTTGCGTGCTAAAGATGGTGTCGTAGATTCTTTTATGGAAGCCGTAGGCAAACGTCCAAGCATTGACACCAAACAGCCAGAAATCACTATGTATATTCTGGCTGGTAAAAAAGCTCATACCTACTGCCTGGACCTTTCTGGTGATTCGCTGCATAAACGTGGCTATCGTCGCTTTATGACTGAAGCACCAATCAAGGAAAACCTGGCAGCGGCGATCCTGCAAAAAGGCGGCCTGAAAGACATCAACCCGGATATTGTGGTTGATCCTATGTGTGGTTCAGGGACGTTTATTATTGAATCACTGATGATTCTGACTGATCGTGCCCCAGGTCTGGTGCGTCGTTTCGGATTTAATGGCTGGAATGGTCATGACCATGAATTATGGATGGGTATTAAAGCTGAAGCGGCTGAGCGTCATAAAGCTGCGCTAGAGAACCCATTACCAAAATTCTATGCTTTTGATGCCGACTGGGAAGCGGTGAAAGCCACTAAACAGAATATTATTGCTGCAGGTTTTGAATCAGCCCTCGACCAGATCAAGATCGAAGAGCGTACTTTAAATGATTGGCCAGATTTCCAGGCGGAAGGCAAAAAAGTCTTCTTCGTCACCAACCCGCCGTACGGTGAGCGTCTGGGTGATAAGGCATCTAACCGTGCCTTGTATCTGGGTCTGTCTAATCTGCTGCAAAAGAATTTCCCCAATCAAAAAGCAGCAGTGATTGCGTCACAAGTTGAACAGGCGGATGTCTTGGCGTTCAATGATCCGCAAATTCTACGCCTGATGAACGGTAAATTACCGATCTATATCCGTTTCGGTACAGTTAAACCGGCTGCAGTGGTACGTCCATTCCTGGAAAGCTGGCAACCACAGCAATTCGAGCCAATCGAAGGTGCTATGGAATTTGCCAACCGTCTGACCAAGAATATGCAAACTCTGAAAAAATGGGCGGTGAAAGAAAATATTCACTGTCTACGTTTGTATGATGCAGACTTACCTGATTTTAATATCGCAGTAGACCTGTATGGTGAGCGTCTGCACATTCAGGAATATGCCCCACCGAAAAAAATTGATCCTGAAAAAGCTAAAAAACGTTTTAACCTGGCTTTGCAGGCGATTCGTGCTGTGACGGGTTTAGGTCGTGATGCGATCTTTATCAAAACCCGTGCCCGTCAGGAAGGCAAAAACCAGTACACCAAACAAAGTACGGCGTCTAAACGTTTTATCGTGCAGGAAGGTCAGGCCAAGATTCTGGTCAACCTAACCGATTATCTGGATACCGGTCTGTTCCTGGATCACCGTCAAATGCGTTTACGTATTGCTAAAGAGGCCAAAGGTAAGCATTTCCTGAATCTGTATAGCTATACCTCTACGGCAAGTTTACATGCTGCACTGGGTGGTGCAGCAAGTACGACGAGTGTGGATTTGTCCAATACCTATTTGAACTGGTCAAAAGAAAACTTCGTCTTGAACGGCCTGACTGTAGATCATGCTGATGAGCAACATCAGTTCTTTGCATCTGACTGTTTTGAGTGGCTGAAAGAAGGTCATGAGCAATATGAACTGATCTTTATCGATCCACCAACATTCTCTAACTCGAAGAAATTCTACGGTACTTTTGACGTACAACGTGACCATTTGTCTTTGATTAAACGTGCTATGAACCGTTTAACCACTGAAGGTACACTCTACTTCTCAAATAATTATCGTGGCTTTGAAATGGATGCAGAAATCTTGGCATTCTTTGATGTGGAAGAAATCACCCATGAAACCATCGGTCCTGATTTCAAGCGTAATCAGAAGATTCACCGTGCATGGAAAATCACCCATCCAAAAATGTAATTTGATAATGAATTAATTTCTTTCATCAGGATTTACACCCTCTTTCTTTTTCTCGCAGAGGGAGAAAAAGAAAAGTGGTGCGATGGAAGAAGTAAGTACAATAAAGAAAAACCCAGCCTAGGCTGGGTTTTTCTTTTCCGATCAGTTTAGATTAGTTGAGCTTCATTTTCTCGAAGACCAGTTCACCATTTTCAGCGCTAACCACAATGGTATCGCCCGGATTGAATTTTCCTTCAAGAATGTTTTGCGCCAGGCCATTTTCTATACGTTGCTGAATCGCACGTTTCAATGGTCGCGCACCATATAGAGGATCAAAGCCTACATCGATCAACTGGTCAAAAGCACTGTCTTCCACGGATAAGCGCAAGTCGCGCTCTGCCAGACGTTGACGTAAACGGTTCAACTGGATATCAGCAATACCACGAATCTGGGCTTTTTCCAGTGAATGGAACACCACAATCTCATCGATACGATTAATAAACTCAGGACGGAAGTGTTCCGACACTGCATTCATCACTACACTACGTACCTCATCTCGGGTCGCACCACCACCCAGTTCACGCACATCACTTGAACCTAGGTTAGAAGTCATCACGATCACGGTATTTTTAAAGTCCACCACACGGCCTTGTGAATCCGTTAAGCGGCCATCATCCAGAACCTGTAATAAAATATTAAATACATCCGGATGTGCTTTCTCAACTTCATCAAACAGCACCACGCTATAGGGTTTACGACGTACCGCTTCAGTCAGCACTCCACCTTCTTCATAACCGACATAACCCGGAGGCGCACCAACCAGACGGCTGACAGAATGTTTTTCCATAAATTCCGACATGTCGATACGGATCATTGCATCATCGCTGTCAAACAGGAAGTTCGCCAAAGCTTTGGTCAACTCAGTCTTACCCACCCCGGTTGGACCTAAGAACAGGAATGAACCACTTGGACGGTTTGGATCAGACAATCCGGCACGAGAACGACGGACTGCATTCGACACTGCCACGACAGCTTCTTCCTGACCGACGACACGTTTATGCAGGAATTCTTCCATATGTAGCAGTTTGTCACGCTCACCTTGCAGCATTTTTGCCACTGGAATACCAGTTGCAGCACTGACCACTTCAGCAATCTCATTGTCAGTGACTTTGTCACGCAATAGTTTTGGCGCTTCACTTTCTTCAGCTGCTTCAATACGTTCCAGTTGCTTCTGTAACTCAGGAATCACGCCATACTGATAACGTGCCGCTTCTGCCAGATCACCCTCACGCTGCGCTTTTTCTAGCGCAATACGGGCTTGATCTAGTTTCACCTGAATGTCTTTATTGCCCGCAACCAGCGCTTTGTCTGCACGCCAGATTTCTTCCAGCTCGCTATACTCTTTCTCAACTGTAGCAATCTGATCTTCCAGATATTTCACTTCAGACTTGGCACCCGAATCCTCATCTTTTTTCACCGCTTCCAGCTGCATTTTCAGCTGAATTAAACGGCGTTCCAGTTTATCCAAAGCTTCTGGCTTAGAGTCCAGCTCCATTTTGATACGAGATGCTGCTTCATCAATCAGGTCAATCGCTTTGTCTGGTAACTGACGGTCAGTGATGTAGCGATGTGACATTTTCGCCGCAGCGATAATCGCAGAATCCAGAATCTGTACACCATGGTGAGTCGCATAGCGGTCTTTCAGACCACGCAAAATTGCAATGGTATCTTCTACACTTGGTTCATCCACCAATACTTTCTGGAAACGACGTTCCAAGGCTGCATCTTTTTCGATGTACTGGCGGTATTCATCCAGGGTCGTTGCACCCACACAACGCAGCTCACCACGTGCCAATGCTGGTTTCAGCATATTACCGGCATCCATGGCACCATCGCCCTTACCTGCGCCCACCAGGGTATGCAGCTCGTCGATGAATAGAATAATTTCGCCTTCATGTTTGGCCAGGTCTTTCAGAACAGCTTTTAGACGTTCTTCAAATTCGCCACGGTATTTGGCACCAGCCAGCAATGAACCTAAATCCAGTGACAGAACGCGTTTACCTTTCAGACCTTCTGGAACTTCACCATTCACTATACGCTGTGCCAGACCTTCTACAATCGCAGTTTTACCGACACCAGGCTCACCGATTAGTACCGGGTTATTTTTGGTACGGCGTGACAAGACCTGAATGGTACGGCGAATTTCATCATCACGACCAATCACTGGATCCAGCTTGCCTTGTAATGCGCGTTCAGTCAGGTCAATGGTGTATTTATTTAAAGAGTCACGCTGATCTTCATGATTATTGCTCATGACTTTTTCATTGCCTCGAATTTGATGAATGACTTGTTTTAAGGTCTCGGCTTTAACCCCTACTTCACTTAAAAGTGATTTGGTTTTGCCTGTTTCCGCTAATGCTAACAATACCCAGTCAGTAGAAAGGAATTCATCCCCTGCTTTTTGGGCAAAACTGTCTGCCAGATGCAGAACTTTCGCTGCTTCAGGACTAAGGTTAATATCACCGGTGGACTGGCTTAAAGTCGGTGCATTACTCAGCGCAGTTTGCAGTTTAGCTTGCAAATCACGTAAGTTCGCACCTGCCTGTTGCAGCAGACTGATATTGGATGACTCATCTAATAAAGTTGCCAGAATGTGAATACCGTCGATAGAAGCATGGTCCTTACCCATTGCCAAGGATTGTGCATCTGAAAGGGTTTGCTGCAGGCGATTTGTAAATTTTTCAAAGCGCATTATTGTTCTTCCTCACAACAAATTTTTAACTTAATTCATATATGGGAGCACGCACATAAATTTCAAATAAATTTATATATATTTTTCAAAAACTTAAAATAAATATCAGGCAGTCTTCAATAATAATATTGGTATAGTCAAATCATATTTCAAGTGAACAAAGAAGAATTTTTATTCAGCCACAAACTTAATCATGTGAAATAAAAAAAGCCTTTATCAATAAAGGCTTTTCCGGAATAAATTATAAAAATTATGGTGCCGGATTCGGCTGCTGACGATGAATCGCTTCAATGCCTTTCAGTACTTGCTCAGACAGGTTGACTTCAAAAGCCTGAATATTTTCTTTTAGCTGATCCAAGTTTGTTGCACCAATAATCGTGCTGGTTACAAAGAACTGCTGCTTAATAAATGCCAATGCCAATTGAGTCAGGGTCAGACCATGCTGCTCTGCCAGTTGTGCATATTGCTCCACCGCCCATTCACTTTCCGGATTGCTATAACGGCTAAAACGCGAGAATAAGGTGACACGAGCCTTGGCTGGACGTGCGCCATTGCGGAATTTACCCGTCAGATATCCGAATGCCAGTGGTGAATATGCTAGCAAGCCAACACCTTCGTATTTGGCAATTTCTGACATACCGATTTCATAAGTACGATTCAGCAGGTTATATGGATTCTGGACGCTGACAAATTTTGATAATCCCAGTTTCTCGGCCAGATGCAGGAACTTCATCGTCCCCCATGGGGTCTTATTCGACAGACCGATATAACGGATACGGCCATTTTTAATTTCATATTGCAAGGCAGTCAGGGTTTCTTCGAGATCCGTCACTGCGCGGTCTTCAGCCGCTTCAGCATTGCCATAACCGAGTTTACCAAAGAAATTCGTTGGGCGTTGCGGCCAGTGCAACTGGTATAAGTCGATATAATCGGTTTGCAGACGTGACAATGACTGGTCTATGGCCGCTGAAATTTCATCTGCCCCAAAACGGGTCTGTCCATCACGGATATGACTACCACCTTGTGATGGACCAGCGATTTTGGATGCTAAAAACAGTTTGTCACGACCGCCACGTGATGCAATCCAGTTCCCGATAATGCGTTCTGTCGCACCTTGGGTTTCCGGTTTTGGCGGTACCGGGTACATTTCTGCGGTATCCCAGAAATACAGTCCTTGATCCAGTGCATAATCGAGCTGCTCAAAAGCTTCTTCCTGGGTATTTTGTTCACCAAAGGTCATGGTACCTAAACAGATTTCTGGAAGTAAAATGCCGGTATCTGCAAGTGGTTTGAATTGCATGAATAATTCCCTGTCTATTCTAGGTTTGACTTATCATAATAAAGTACACCTAGAGTATAGAAGGAAAGCGACGGGCTGAAATCATCTTTTCTAAGAAGTTTGTTCTTATTTGTGATGTTGGATTTTCCGCAGCTATAAAAAAAGCAAACCCGAAGGTTTGCCCTTTTCTCAAAATTGCAGCTTATTCTTCTGAATCATCTTCAGTCGGTACTTCGTTCTGTTCAAGTGAGGCATCAAAGATCAGAATTGCTTTACCATCTGTTTCGATCATGCCTTGCTCTTCAAGGGTTTTCAGTACACGACCGACCATTTCACGAGAACAACCTACAATACGGCCAATTTCCTGACGGGTAATACGGATCTGACGGCCATTTGGTAAGATCATCGCTTCAGGCTGAGCTGAAAGATCAATCAGACAACGTGCGATACGACCAGAAACATCAATAAATGCCAGGTCAGTTACTTTACGTGTCGTATTCTTCAGACGGCGAACCAGTTGGGCAAAGACCGCATAACTCAAGTCAGGATATTGTTTGCTCAGTTCATGGAAGTTTTCGTAGCTAATCTCTGCAATTTCACAAACGTCACGCGTACGCACTTCTGCAGTACGTTGTGGATTTGCTTCGAATAAGCCCATTTCCCCAAAAAAGTCACCCGCGTTCAAATATGCCACGACAATTTCACGCTCATCATCTTCACGAAGAATGATCGATACAGACCCCTTCAGAATCAAATATAAAGATTTAGATTCTGTTCCTGCATCAACGATCGTTGTACGTTTTGGGTAACGGTTGATATATGCACGTTTTAATAATGCCTTCACGGATTCTGGCAATTGTCCCGGAGAAAGTGCATCTGTGCTTAATTGTGAAAAGTTTGAAGTCATGCTAGCAGTTCCAAATAAGGATAATTTTTAGATCGCACAAGACCTAATGTGAACTTGTCACACAGTGGGAATGAAATTCCTTATCAACCCAATTTATGTTAGTGTACAGTTACTTCGTAAATTTATAGCTTTTTTTAGGTAGTTGCAATGCAAACAAGCGTTCATTGGTTAGAGAATGTTGCTTTTGAAGCAAAAACGCAAAGTGGTCACAGTATCGTCATGGACGGATCGCCAGAATACGGTGGTGAGAACCGTGGTCCTCGCCCAATGGAACTTCTATTAACCGGTTTGGGTGGTTGTGCTTCGTTTGATATTGTCACCATTTTAAAGAAAGCGCGTCAGGACATTACTGATGTTCGCTGTGAACTCAATGCAGAACGTGCCGACGCGATTCCTGCAGTATTTACGAAGATTCACCTGCATTTTGTGGTGACAGGTAAAGGCATTAAAGAGAAACAAGTGGCTAAGGCTGTCGAGCTTTCTGCCGAAAAATACTGCTCAGCCAGCAAAATGCTGTCTGATGGCGGTGTGGAAATTACGCACGATTTTGAAATTCTTGAAGCTGAATAATCTGGCTGATCTAGTTATAAAAGCGGTCCCTCAGACCGCTTTCTCTTTATCTGTTCTTTGATATCAGACCAACACCATTTAGACAGATTGAGAGGTCGAATAAGTCGAACCATCCTCAAAAATCACCTGCTTTTCAGGCCATCTAAGAGCCGCTAATTTGCTTGAAAATTCTCGTTGCTGCTGCCGATCCAGATAGCGTTTCCCGACTGAATAATCCACACAGAACACATTTTGCTTATGCCCAAACCACTGTAGCGGATCAATCTGCTGAAACAGGCCAGCTTTCACTTCAGCCAAGTCAAATTTACGCCAGTAATGACCAATAATGACGGGAATATCCTCCTGATAATCCTCCCACCAAGGCAGACGGTCTTTCATACGCCATTTGCCGCCGGCATAAATGGGCTTATCTGTCATATATTCGGCACCAGAGGTCAATACTTTGATTGGATTATACATCTGCTCAATCCATTCCTTTTGTGCCAGATATTTCAGCCAGGGAATATCGCTATTCGGATCGGTGAGCGCTTCACGAAACTGCTCTGCTTCTTGGCATGCCTGTTCTGTAATACCTGCATCATTAATGTGTTGCTGGGTCTGCTGGACAAAATGTTCATAGGCTTCAAGTAAATGCAGCTTGTCCAGTGCTTTTAGTTGTTGAATGGAGTGTGTATCCCAGCAGGCATGCACAACCCGAATTTGATCTGATTCCAGTGCAATGGGCAAAGTTTGCAAAAATTGTAGAATCCACTGCTGGTCTTCTGGCGTAGCAGATACAGAGTAAAAAGATTTATGGTCATCCATATGGGGTGAGCCAAAATACCAGCCATTGCCTTCACGATAGGATTGATTTAGCAGGTTCAGCTCATGGTTACCCAGCACACAGTAGGCATGGCCCCGCTCCATTAGAATCTTCACTTGCTGAATTACCGCGACGCTGTTTTGCCCACGGTCACAAAGATCACCCACAAAGATCAGCTTACGCTGTTCTGGATGCTCACCTTTAAGATTATAGCCCATGACATGTAAGAGACTGTTTAAGGCGTCGATCTCACCATGAATATCACCCACAATGTCGAACCGATCTCCCTGAATAGGCTGGATGAACTGATATGACATTCAGACACCTCCTCGACATTTGAGTCCTGCAATTACTCAGCCTGAGTATTAATCTAATTCTTTCAATATATTCATTATATTGTCTATACCTTTAATCGGGTGTTCAAGCTAATTTTTTGGGGTGTTCAAAACGAATCATCTTCTTATTTATATGAAATGGCTGTTTATTCATTTCACCTATAGCTCTAAAGGCTGATGCTTCGACAATAAAGCATCCCTTTAGTTTTCATCATGGTAAATAAAAACCGGTGCCTAAGCACCGGTTTTTATTTCAGTTCACTAAGCTAATAGTCAGTGCAGCTTCTAATTAAGCCTGTAGTGATTCAATGATCTGGTTCAATGTCGCACTTGGACGCATTACAGCATTTACTTTCGCAGGATCAACTGCGTAGTAACCACCGATGTCTACAGTTTTACCTTGAACAGTATTCAGTTCTTCAACGATTTTCGCTTCGTTTTCAGCCAAAGCTTGTGCGATAGGCGCGAATTTCGCTTTCAATTCTGCATCTTGATCTTGTGTAGCAAGCTCTTCAGCCCAGAATTTAGCCAGGTAGAAGTGGCTACCACGGTTGTCTAACTCGCCAGTACGACGTGATGGAGACTTGTCATTGTCAAGCAATTTACCAGTCGCAGCATCAAGTGTGTTTGCAAGTAGTTTCGCACGTGGATTATTTTCTTTAATACCCATTTCTTCTAGAGAAACAGCAAGTGCCAGGAACTCGCCTAAAGAATCCCAACGTAAGTGGTTTTCTTCTACCAGCTGTTGTACATGCTTAGGTGCAGAACCGCCCGCACCAGTTTCGTACATGCCGCCACCCGCCATTAATGGCACGATAGAAAGCATTTTCGCAGAAGTACCCAGTTCCATGATTGGGAACAAGTCAGTCAGGTAGTCACGCAGGATGTTACCAGTTACTGAAATAGTATCCAGGCCACGAGCAACACGTTCAAGCGTATAACGCATCGCACGTACTTGAGACATAATCTGGATGTCTAGACCGTCAGTATCATGATCTTTCAAATAAGTTTGAACTTTCTTGATCAGTTCGTTTTCGTGTGGACGGTACGGGTCAAGCCAGAAGATTGCAGGCATGCCAGAGTTACGTGCACGCGTTACAGCAAGTTTTACCCAGTCGCGGATCGGTGCGTCTTTCACCTGACACATACGCCAGATATCGCCTTCTTCCACGTTTTGAGACATCAACACTTCACCTGTTTCAAGGTCGGTGATGTTCGCAATACCTGCTTCAGGAATTTCGAAAGTCTTGTCGTGTGAACCGTATTCTTCAGCTTTTTGCGCCATCAAACCAACGTTAGGTACAGTACCCATTGTACGTGGATCGAAGTTACCATTCCATTTACAGAAATTGATCATTTCCTGGTAAATACGCGCGAAAGTAGACTCAGGCATTACCGCTTTACAGTCGTAAGGTTTGCCGTCAGCACCCCACATTTTGCCACCACCACGAATCATTGCAGGCATAGAAGCATCTACAATTACGTCGTTTGGAGAATGGAAGTTAGTGATACCTTTCGCAGAATCAACCATTGCAAGCGCTGGACGGTGTTCTTGACAAGCGTGTAAGTCACGGATGATTTCTTCACGTAAAGAAGTGGGAAGTGTTTCAATCTTCTCGTAAAGGCCAGCCATACCGTTGTTTACGTTAATGCCTAGCTCATCAAACAGTTTACCGTGTTTCTCAAACGCTTCTTTGTAGTAAATGCGCACACAGTGGCCGAATACAATCGGGTGTGACACTTTCATCATGGTCGCTTTAACGTGTAGAGAGAACAGGATGCCTGCTTCTTTACAGTCATCTAATTCTTTTTCATAGAAGTCACAAAGCGCTTTTTTGCTCATGAACATGGAGTCGATGATTTCGCCGTCTTGAAGCGCAACTTTTGGCTTAAGAACAATGGTTTCACCAGACTTAGTGATCAATTCCATTTTCACGTTACGTGCGCGGTCTAAAGTCATCGACTTTTCACCGTGGTAGAAGTCACCTTCGTCCATATGTGAAACGTGAGTTTGTGACCACTGTTTCCACTCGCTCATAGAGTGCGGGTGTTTTTTCGCGTAGTTTTTAACTGCAGTTGGGGCACGGCGGTCAGAGTTACCTTCACGTAATACCGGGTTTACAGCAGAACCGAGGCATTTACCGAAACGTGCTTTAAGTGCTTTTTCTTCTTCAGTAGTTGGGTTTTCTGGATAATCAGGAATTGCATAGCCCTTAGACTGAAGCTCTTTAATACATGCTGTTAACTGAGCTACAGAAGCACTGATATTAGGTAGTTTAATAATATTTGTGCTTGGATCTTGTGTAAGACGGCCTAGCTCAGCAAGGTTGTCAGCTACTTTCTGTTCTTCAGTCAGGTAGTCTGAGAATTCTGCGAGCACGCGTGCTGCAACAGAGATGTCAGTTTTGACAATCTCAACGCCAGCAGGCTTAGTAAAGGTCTCAATGATCGGCAGTAGCGAGTAGGTCGCCAACAATGGCGCCTCGTCGGTCAGTGTGTAAATGATTGTTGACTTTCCACCAGCCATATATAGCCCCTTGCGTTTGATAGAGTTTTGAGGATCAAGCTTTTGACTCAGACCCTGTGAACCGATATGTTTGCATTAAACCTTGAGAGTATCGTATCTCCTTGCTTTACAGTCAACGAAATATCATTTCAAGTTGTGATTTTGCTGAAAAATTATACAATTTGTTGCAATTTTCTATTGATTATAATCCAATCAATTTCCTTATCTTTCATATACAAAAAATCTATTATTCTTATTCTGCCTATTTTTAAAGAATATTTAGCAGTTTTTCTAATATATAGTTTTTTTAGAGCTGATAAGTTCTAATGAATCCTTAGGTTTACTCAGGTTATTCACCGTATAGAAAATAGCTTTTTTATAAATACCTTTACTTTAAAAAGCCAAATAGACTATTCATCATCATCATCATTTTTAGCCCTATTTCAGGGCAATCAAAGTTTTTAACTATTAAAAGAGACAAAAAAACGATGAACAGATTTGTTCAGTGTTGGACTTAATGACAGACTACTTGAAACATCTTGGTCAATTTAAACAAAATCTGAATATGGTAGTGAAAATGATGATTTTACCGTTTTTAATTTTATTCTGATTATAGTGTTTTAGATGAATAAATCGGCAAATTTAAGCTAAAAAATATACTTTTTTATTTATGAGTAATCTACTCCAGGATTGTAATTTTGAGATGTGCATAAGGGGTGTTGCTCTACTTTTAACACAATAAATTATTGTAGATATTTGTTATAAAAAAGCCTTCAGCTATAAAACTGAAGGCGGAAAGAAGTCACGTAAAAGAAAGTCATTTAGATAGCAAATTAAAGTAATTCAATTAAAGTTAATATAGTTAGCTATCAGTACACATCCTAGCGATCATGTTCTGATGGACGTGGTTTGATTCAATATTAAAGAGCAACAGGCCTTGTTGTTTATTGCTCTTTTCTAGATTTATGAACCAGTATTAATGCTTAGGTTATTTTCCAATCCTGTCTTTTATTTAATGCCCTTTATAGCGTCCCGGTCGATGATTAATCGCCAGAAAACTTCCCATGATCACTGCTGCCAGAATTGACCAAAGCACTTTATCAAATGGCACAATCCAGAGTGCAAGTAGCACCACAATACAGTCAATTACCATCTGTACATTGCCTGCTTTCATACCCCACTTTTCCTGTGCATATAGGGAAATGATGGTTGCACCACCGAGACTGGATTTATGTCGGGCCAAGAACAGCACACCGGTTCCCATCAGAAAGCCACCTGCAATCGCGGCAAAAGCTGGATGCAAATAATCAATATGCAAATACCGAGGTGCAATAAAGGTAATCAGTGAGAGTAAAGCGACAGAAATAAAAGTCTTAAGCGTAAATTCCCTGCCAATATATTTCCAGGCGAACCAGTAAAAAGGGATATTGATCACAAAATAGATTAGACTGAAAGACCAGCCTGTGGCGTAATGCAGCACAAAGGCAAGCCCTGCAGTACTGCCGGTCAATAAGCCCGCCTGAGCAAACATGGTCATACAGATACTGACAAACAGAGAACCTGAGAATAAGGCCTGTAGGTCTTCAAACGCAGTATGTTTTCTGGTCTCCTGCGGTGCAGGATGACGCGTCGGGTAAATCACCCGAGGATTAGATTGAATTGCCATATACGCTAACCTTTAAAACTCTTTTTCGCTTGTGGCGAAGCTGAGGGTTTAATTTAGGCTCTGCACTTCTGGCACAGAACCTGACGGTATGTTGTTATTGCAATTTGCTTGCCAGCAACAGGCACCAAAAACTGATTTTTATATAAAATTTATCATTCTTTATGTCATAAGATATTTGGCACTAGACTTAGATTAATACATTGATCTGTCCAGGAGAAAAAGAAATTGTGAACTAATGCTTCTAAACAAGGATTAATATTTATAAAGCACTTATTAGGATTATTAGCGAGTCATTAAAACCACTTACATCGGCAACAATTTTTTAAATCAGCCGAGCTATAAATACAACAGACTTGGGAGGTTCAGTTTTTATAATAGAAAGAACATCCAATAACGTGATTCATGAAGAAGTAGGTAAACTCTTATGGCAAATCCAGATGAAAACAAAGAACTTGAGGAAGCATTGAACGAAGAATTTCCTGAGGAGGAATTAGACCCGCAAGAAAAGCAGGATCGGGAAATTCAACGTGGTCAATTAGGTGTAGATAAAGATCCCCAAGTTAAACGCGACCAGATCCGTCAAAGACATGAGGATGAAGAAGATGAGAATCCCTAGCTAATTATTTTTATGGTATTACAGGCCTTTAGCATTATATTTGGCTTGAACTACCCTACCCCCTGCAAAATCCTGAAAATACAGGTCTGTCCCTCTGCTTTGGATACTTTTTGAAAAACTAATCTTATTAGAACATGAGCGACATGATCAAAATCAGAATAGTCTAGGGCGTGTCCTCATTTGAAGAATTGGTTTTAAATACTTAAAATCCTCCTTTTAGTTATTTTTATTTCTATATTTTCAATGGCACGTACTCTTCTTACCGATGATATCTGGCAGCAAATTCAAGATACTATGCGATTACATGGTTGCTACCGTTCAAAGAATAGTAGAAATATCATGGAAGCGATCTTATGGAAACTGCATACAGGCGCCACATGGCGTGATATTCCTCAAGAATTTTGTCCTTGGCAAACTGCTTATAATCGTTTTAATCGTTGGGCAAGCAAGGGATTGTGGAATAAATTTTTTTTAGATTACGAGGCGTCTTGGATCAAGAATGGGTATTCATTGACGGAAGCTACATACGCGTGCATCAACATGCAAGTGGAGCTCGGCATGGTTTCGAAAGAGCAATTGGACAATCACGTGGTGGACGAACAACAAAAATACATCTTGCAACCGACGCGAATGGATTACCGATTGATTTTAAAATCACTGGGGGTGGCGTCCACGACAGTCAAGTTGCAAAACAACTGATTGATACTGTAGGCGAGGCAACTTATCTCATTGCTGATAAGGGGTATGATGCTGAGCACATTAGAATATATGCCCAGAACAAGGATATGATTCCCATCATTCCAATGAGATCAAATAGTAAAAGATCGAATAAGGATTTTGATAAATATCTATATAAATTAAGACATTTAGTTGAAAATGTGTTTGCGAGATTGAAGCATTTCCGAGCGATTGCAACCCGATTTGATAAGCTTGCACGAAATTACTAGTCTATGATTTACATTACTTGCATGTTTATTTGGTGTAAATCCAAATGAGGACACGCCCTAATGGCATCGCCTTTAAGGTATAGCTCGGCAGTTCCGGTCCTTTCCATCAGCGAAAAAGTACAAAACCCACGATTAGGATCAGCAATATAACAATCAGAATTTTATAGCGGGCAGCACGAACATGGACATCTCCGAGGATTTTTAACTGCATATTCAATTAAAAAGGTATAGACGTATTTAGTTGTTTCGTAATCTTTAATTTATAACAAGTTTTTATGATGATTTCATATACCAGTTTATTCAACATTCTTTAATAGTTTCAATTAAACTGTAAAATTATTCCTTTTGAATCCGCCTAGATTCATTTTTGTATCAGATGTTATAAATCAAGAAAATATTACTCATGAAGATCATCGGCTTAGCTACTCAAAAAAGAGTTTATAAGCATATTACTTATAAACCCTTGCGCCTAGATCCTGTGATCTGATCACCTATTAAAATGTAACCCGCTCATATCGACGATATTCAGGCTTCCAGAAATTCGCTTCAATTGCTTCTTTCAACGTTTCTATAGTTGCCTGAGGTGCCACCCCATCTTGTATTGCTGCTTGCGCAACTCTTAATGCAATCACCTTGGAAATCTGCTGAATCTGATCCAATTCAGGCAACAAATCCGCTTTCGGATCTTTCAATTTCGGTGAGCATTCAGCTAATGCATTGCTTGAGGCCATTAACATATTATTGGTCACGCGCTTCGCTCCAGATGCAATTACACCTAATCCAATCCCAGGGAAAATATAGGAATTATTACATTGCGAAATGTTATAAATCTCCCCCTGATAATTGACGGGTGTAAATGGACTACCTGTGGCAATTAATGCTTTCCCATCTGTCCACTGGATAATATCTGAAGGAACCGCTTCCACTTTGGAAGTTGGATTAGACAATGGGAAAATAATCGGATGCTCACAGTGCTCAGCCATCGCTGTAATGACATCTTTACTGAATAAGCCCGGCTGTCCAGATACACCAATAAGAACTGTAGGTTTCGCAAATTTCACTACATCAAGTAATGAAATCGTACTTTCCGCATCTGCCCATTTGGCGATATTTTTTGGATCCTGAGCTAATTTTCGCTGGAAATCTAAAAGATTTGGCTGATTTTCAGTAATCAGACCAAAACGATCTACCATGAAAACACGTTTACGTGCCTGAGCATCTGTTAATCCTTCCGCCACCATCTGGGCAACAATCTGCTCCGCAATACCACATCCTGCAGAACCTGCTCCGAGGAAAGCTACGGTTTGGTCTTTCAGTTGTTTATTAGAAGCATGTGATGCTGCAATCAGGCTACCCACTGCAACTGCAGCCGTCCCTTGAATATCATCATTGAAACAGCATGCTTGATCACGATATTTTTCTAATAGTGGCATCGCATGATGTTGAGCAAAATCTTCAAATTGAATCAGGACATTTGGCCATCTTTTTTGAACGGCATGAATGACCTGATCAACAAAATTGAAATACTCATCGCCACTAATACGCGGTTTACGCCAGCCCATATAGATCGGATCATTTAAGAGCTGTTGATTATTGGTTCCTACATCCAGCGTAATTGGCAATGTATAAGCCGGACTGATTCCCCCACATGCAGTATATAAGGCTAATTTTCCAATCGGAATGCCCATTCCTCCGATCCCTTGATCACCCAAACCTAAAATCCGCTCACCATCTGTAATCACCACGACTTTGACATTTCTACGATTAACGTTATGTAAAATCTGATCAATGCTCTTACGGTCAGCATAGGAAATAAATATCCCACGATGCCGGCGATAGATATCTGAAAAGCGCTGACATGCCTCGCCTACCGTTGGGGTATAAATGATGGGCATCATTTCACTTAAATGATTTTCAATTAAATGATAAAACAGCGTTTCATTGGTATCCTGAATGTTACGCAGGTAGATGTGCTTATTAATATCATCATTAAAAGAACAGTATTGCTGATAAGAACGCTGACTTTGTTCTTCAATAGACTCAATGACATGCGGGATAAGCCCATGTAAATTAAAACTCTTTCTTTCTTCTTCGGTAAAAGCAGAACCTTTGTTTAGAAGAGGCAGCTCAAGTAACGTATATCCTGCGTATGGCACATAAAGAGGACGTTTCTCTATCTGATTTTTAGTCACTTTACTTAACTCACTTCTGGACTTTGACATAACTCTCTAAAAATAGCTAAATAGTTCTATATTTTTATCTTATCGCTATTTCTAATATTTTAGATATTTTAATAATTAATACCAATAAGATGAGTATTTAGTAAATTAATGTCTTACAAAAAATATCAGCAAACAAATTATTTTTTTGCGAATATTTTAAAAGATTTTATGCTTTTCATTTTAAAATTAGAAAATATTATAAAAGGCACAAACTTATAAAGCAATAAAATCAATCATATATATCAACTTAACGAGTTAAAAACAGATTCAAATCAAATAGAAATTTTTCACCAATGGTTATATATTAACCAGTTCTATTTTTAATGCATTATTATGCTAAATTTCCTATATTCTTATATTTTTACGTTAAATTTATAAATTCGCCTTAATTAAATAGAGAGCAATTATTATTTTTTAAGAAAATATTAAAAAACAGGAAATTATAATTAAGGATGAAATAAGTTATTGTTTCTAATAAGCAAGGAATTAGTAATAATTTATAATTTGTTGAAGATTTTATCTAAAAAATAATCTATAAAAAACCTAATGCTTAGAGAGGAAATAGCAAAATCAGAATAATAAAAGAAGAATTTATATATGACTAAATTAGATTATATAAAAAGGCTTAAAATAAAAAATGTTATAGTATTTAGAAGTTTTAAAATTTTGGTAGGTATATCCAGACTCGAACTGGAGACCTCTACGATGTCAACGTAGCGCTCTAACCAACTGAGCTATACACCTAGAATGCTACGCATATTATAAATTTTTGAATCCTAAGACAAGTTTTTTCCTTTATTTTTCAGTGTAGATGCACAATTTTTAAGCAAGTATCTGAATTTATTAATATCCTTTTGGTCAGGCTTATAAGCTGAAAATTGATTTCTCTCATAGATTTGTATAGCTTCATAAAAAGACGCAACCTGATCTGAGCTTAAGGAAGCTGATATTCGAAGCATCCACTGTTTAAATGTTTCAGCCGGTTGCTTACGCAGCTGAATAGGCAGGGAACGATTAAGCTGCTCTATGGCTAGCTCGAATGGTGAATTCTGTCTTCGCTTTTGAATATAAATCCATAAGAAATAAGATGCGATCAAAGATGCAATACCTATTATAAGTATCCACACAGCTGCATAAGCAGAGTTTAAACCAAGTTTAGACATCCAGCTGCGTTGTGAATCTGCATTATAACCTACCACCTTACTTTGCCACTGATAACTGGCATAGTCACTCCAGATCCTCAACTTGGTCATCAACTGATATTGCTGTGTTGTCCATGTTCTACCCTCACCTAAAACTGCTGAATTTTCAGACATCAAGTTTTGCATACCATTATCAATACGTTGTGGAGCAATAATGGCAGTAGGATCAATCCGCTGCCATTGCTGGTTCACCCAGACTTCAGTCCAGGCATGCGCATCCATCTGGCGTACTTCCCAACTCTTGCCATCAGGTGCGAGTGAACCACCTTGATACCCCGTGACCACACGTGCTGGTATTCCTGCATAACGCATCAGCATGACAAAACTGGAGGCATAATGTTCACAGAAACCACGGCGCGCATTAAATAGAAATTCATCCACCCGGTTTTGGCCTAATGTTCCTGGGGTTAAGGTATATACAAAATTATTCTCTCGATACCAGTTCAACACATTTTGGATATAGCGCTGTTGACTACCCTCGCTCTGTTTAACTAAATTTGCTGCCAGTGCCTGAGTTTGAGAATCATATTGAGCAGGGGTTCGGGTATTCATATATTGCAGATAGTTAGTATTTAAATTAGGCTGCTCTACTTCTGTTCCTACCCAGCGTAGCCGAACAGGTTCCACGCGCTGAGTTAAACGGCGCGGCACAATCCCCCAATCATAACGGTTATAATAACGACGCTCTAAAGGGACTGATTTCTCCAATCCCATCACCCAGAGTACGGATGGATCTGAAGCCAGATACTGATAATCCCAGCCCGATGCCAATGAGGCAGAATCATTCTGTTGGCGGATTTGTGGCTGCTGATTGACTGCACTACTGGTCCAGGTTTGACCATCATATTCATCTAATACCAAGGCACGCCAGTATAATTCTGCACGCGGAGGTAGCTTGCTTACATCGCCTATAATTCGGAACGCTAATGCACTCGACTGAGATAACTGTGCAATATCCCCCGGAGACATCCTGTCACTAATTCCGGTGACCCCTTTATTTTCAGGAATGGGGACATGCCACATCGGTGGCAAACGTGGAAAAAAGATAAAGAGTAAAATAAAAAATGGCAGTGCATAGAGTACAAATTTGCCGACATGTTTAACATCTTGTTTTAATGCGTTCTCCTGAGCCTGTAGATCCTGCTCAAATTCACCTACCTGAATACGATATAAGCCAATGAGACAGCTTAGTAAGCACAGAAGAATCCCAAAAGCCATGATAAAAGACTGGCTATACAGGAAAGTACTTGCCGCCACAAACAGGGCAAAGTTAAATAAAATAATCAGGTCACGTTTAGTACGGGTTTCAAAAGCCTTGGCAAATAAGAAAGTGGAGAGCACGGCAACACCTGCATCTACACCCAAAAAACTTTGATGCGTAAAATAAATAACTGCAAGTGCTACGACTGTCAGCAACAGGGTCCATTTTTTAGGAAAAGTCTTTTGCTTTCTCAGATTCAGCCAGAGCAATACCAGCATCAGGGCAAAGATGATGCTGAGTCCTGCAGGCAAATAACTCACCTGTACAGCCAGAATTAAACTGAGGCTGAGCAAAATGGCTGTGCGGATATTTGCATTCATCATGTCTATCTTCTTAAGCCTGTGCCAATAAAAGTTTGGCCTGATGCATCTGTTCAGCGCCATAACCTGAAGCCAGTTCTGCATGGGGCAAATGCAGGCTATAGGCTAATTGCTGTTGTTCACATTGTTCGATCAGCCCCATCATCCATTCCAGCTTTTCTTCATGCGAAGGGCTTGGCATATGTGCATAATGAATCTCTATACTGTGCTGGTTCTGATATTGTTCAAAGACCTTAATATACAAACCCTGCCCACGCGCTACCTGTTTCCAGGAAACAGCCTGCAATGATTCCCCTGCCTGATAACTTCGTAGTTCTCGAAACTCATCCATTTCTGGCTCAAAACTTGGCAAATGCTGCTTATTTTCAGCAGTTGAATACTGAGCTTTCGGTGCTACCCAGGCAAAGCGCTGGTGATAAAGATAGGTCCAAGCTCTTACCAGTCCAAAAGGATAGACTGAATATATTTGAATGGCCGGATAGACAAATTTTCCACGCTGTTCAACATAAAAGGAAAGGCTAAACTTTTGCCTGGTCTGATTGACCAATACCTTATAAAGCTGTTCACCTGCCTGAATATACAGATATCGTGATTGTGCGACCGTTTGCTGAAAATGGAAATGCAGATTCAGGTCGTGTCCCACCTGCCCGACTTCATCCGTAAGCAGCTCGATACTTAACCCATGCAATTGTTTAAAAGTCAGATAAAAACTGATACACAGCACGGCACTGATCAGAAAGCAAAAACCTAGAATCAGGTTATTGGCATAATTTACACCTGCAATAAAGGTGATGAAAATGAGTACCAGATACAGATAGCCCTGCTGATAGATAAAGACCAGCACATCACGTTGTGAGAGCTGTTTTTGCTGTGCAAACTGAAAACGTTTACTTAACCAGGTCTGCCAAAACTTTCCCAAGATCTGGCTCCTAGCTTATCGCCACTTGCTGCATGAGATTTAAGGTTTCTGCCTCACTCAACCCTAAACGATGCGAAGCCACTGCCACAAACACAGCCTGTACATCATCCGGTGTGACGAAAGCACGATTTTCAATCAAAGCATGTGCCTGAGCTGCCCGCTTTAATGCCAATAAGCCACGTGTTGATAATCCATAACGGTTTTTTCGGGTTTCTTCAGCTAGATCCAGCAAGTATTCCTGTATGGGTTCGCTGATATAGATCTGATTAACCAGTCGCTGTAGCTCTAAAATCTGCTCTTCATAGAATACATGGGCCAAGGTGGCAATTAGGGCAAAGCGGGATTCTTGCTGCAATAACAGTTTTTCTGCATGTCGGGATGGATAACCTAAAGATAAACGCATCAAGAACCGATCTAGCTGGGATTCTGGCAAAGCATACGTTCCGCTCTGGAATAATGGATTCTGTGTTGCAATCACCCAAAATGGTTTAGGCAAGGCATAACGTACTCCATCGACTGTCGCATAACCTTCTTCCATCGCTTCCAGCAAAGCACTTTGGGTTTTGGGGCTGCAACGGTTAATTTCATCCGCCAAAAGAATCTGGGTAAAGATTGGACCCTGCTTAAACTCAAATTGATGTTCTTTCTGATTAAACATGTTGATGCCAATTACATCGCTGGCAAGCATGTCATTGGTAAACTGAATCCGTTGAAACTTTAAGCCGGCAAGATGAGACAGACTGCTTGCCAATGTGGTTTTACCTAAACCCGGTAAATCCTCAAACAGAACGTGTCCACCAGCAATCAGGCAACACAATGCCAGTCGGGTTTGTGCCTGTTTATCCAGCACAATTGCATTAATTTCTTTAAGGAATTTTTCAATACTGGGAGCATAGCTGGCAATCTGCTGTTCAAGCTGAGTATTTATGTGCGCTATATCATGATTTGCTTTTTGCTTTATGCCCCACATCACAAATTTTCTCATTAAAATAGATACTTGTGATTAACATACACTGAATTTAAACCACACTAAAGACCAATAATATATCTTTACACTGAGTCACTTACCTAATCATCAGAAATATCCAATAAAAACGGTTTATTTAAATATTTTAATCTTGCCTATTAACTTCTCTAAAGTTAGAAGCTGCTTAAAATATATTCCAATCCTTCAGTAAAGATAAATTACCTCAAACTATCTAATTGGGTTTCTATACATTTCCAAAGTCACGAAACGAATTTATCATTCTCATTTTTACAGGTATAAAAGCCATATCTTAAAAGTATATTTTTAAGCTATTTGTATAAAGTTTAAACTTGATGATAAATATAAATCAGCGCATAGACTTGTATAACCATCTAATATCTTATCTTTCTAGATTTTGTAAAATGTAAAAAAAGCGCCCCGAAAGGCGCTCTTTTTATTGATTCATTAACATGGACATTTTTTCATGCCACCGCCAGCAGAGGGATAACGTGCATCCACACAATGACGATAGAAAGTTTTGGCATCCATCGCTTCCAAATCTGGATGATGTTTTTTCATATGTTCCAGATAGGTCTGATAATCCGGTACTCCAACCATCAAACGGAAACTCTGCTGCAAACGTTGCCACAGCGTCGCGATACGTGACCAGTTTTTCGGATTCAGGATTAAATCCTTTTGCGACATGACGGTCATTTTAATGATCTTGTAGATCACCGCTTTTCCGCCTTTGGCAAATTTCAGATTCATACCAGTCTCCTTAGTGATGTGCTGTAGGTTTGATCTCAGCAGGATCACGATAAATCGCTTCAGCTTCATGTACAGTTGGTTCCGGATTTGCCAAAGCACGGCGAATCACACCAATTGCAGCAAACAGCATGACGAAAGCAACAATCATAAAGAAAGCACATAGACCCGCATTGATCTGATTCGACAATGCCACTGTGTGCATCTCAGCCACGGTTTTTGCTGGTGCCAGAATTTCATTATTGGCAATTGCCGTGTTAAAACGGTCAGCTTGCGCAAGGAAACCGATCTTCGGATTTTCATGGAAAATCTTCTGCCAGCCCGCAGTCATTGAGGTAATGAACAGGAATACAGTTGGAATAATCGTCACCCAAACGTATTTCTGTTTTTTCATTTTGAACAGAATCACAGTACCCAGAATGAGTGCCATTGCAGCCAGAATCTGGTTACCGATACCAAACAGTGGCCATAAGCTGTTAATCCCACCGAGTGGATCGACAACGCCTTGATAAACGAAGAAGCCCCAGCCTGCAACTGCAACCGCAGTACCCAACAGGTTTCCGAAGAAGTTATGAGATTGTTTTACTGCAGGAATCACGATACCCACGGTATCCTGCACCATAAAGCGACAGGCACGAGTACCGGCATCAACAGCAGTCAGGATGAATAATGCTTCAAACAGAATCGCAAAGTGATACCAGAATGCCATCATTTCACGGCTATTGAAGATTTCGGTAATGATATGCGCCATACCAATCGCGAAAGTCGGTGCACCACCAGTACGCGACAGAATCGAGTTTTCACCGACTTCCTGTGCCAGCAAAGTCAAGGCTTCAGGGGTTACTACGAAACCAAGGGTTCGTACTGCTTCTGCTGCACTTTCTGCCGTAGTACCAAGTAATGCGATTGGCGAGTTAATCGCGAAGTAAATGCCTGGATCCAGAATCGCAGCACAGATCAAGGCCATGATCGCCACAAAAGATTCCATTAACATACCGCCATAACCGATCATACGGATATCGCGTTCGTTGTTGACCAGCTTTGGTGTGGTTCCTGATGAAACCAGTGCATGGAAACCGGAAATCGCACCACAGGCAATGGTAATAAACAGGAATGGGAACATTGAACCTGCAAATACAGGACCAGTACCATCAATAAATTTGGTAATTGCTGGCAGTTTCATTTCTGGCATCGCGAACAGAATACCAATCGCCAGACCCGCAATCACGCCAATTTTCAGGAAGGTAGATAAGTAATCACGCGGTGCAAGTAACAACCATACCGGCAATACAGAAGCAATGAAACCGTAGATAATCAATGCCCAAGTCAGTTCAGTACCTGACAAGGTAAAGAATGGACCCCAGTATGGGTGTTGAGCAATATTTTCACCGTAGATAATGCCGAACATCATCAACACGAAACCAATAATGGAGACTTCTGCGATTCGTCCTGGACGGATAAAGCGCATGTAAATACCCATAAATATTGCAATCGGAATCGTCGCAGCAATACTGAATACACCCCATGGGCTGTTGGTTAAGGCTTTGACAACGACTAGCGCCAATACCGCCAGGATGATAATCATCACGCCTAAGGCACCGAGCATGACAATAATACCTGCAAAAGTACCTAGTTCCTGTTTTGCCATTTCACCCAGTGAACGACCGTCACGACGAGTTGAAATAAACAGTACCAGAAAATCCTGAACTGCACCGGCAAGTACCACACCGACTAATAACCAAATAGTCCCGGGTAAATAACCCATCTGTGCTGCAAGGATTGGACCGACTAAAGGGCCCGCACCGGCAATCGCAGCAAAATGGTGACCGAATAACACGCTTTTATTGGTCGGCACATAATCCAGACCATCACTCAAACGATGGGCAGGTGTTAAACGGCGTGCATTCAGTTCAAAAACTTTATTGGCAATAAATAAACTGTAGAAACGGTAAGCGATGCTGTACACACAGGCTGCGGCCAGTACCAGCCAGACTGCATTCACATGCTCACCACGACTGAGTGCAAGTATCCCGAAGGAGACTGCCCCGACTATGGCTACCAGGAGCCAGATGATTTTCGAAGTCATGCTCGACTTCTGTTGTAAAGTTTCCATTCAATCCCTCATATCTGTTGCATTTAAATCAGCGTGATTCTTTTTGTTCGAGGTACTGCTGTTTTCCCTTGCGACTTTACTCCTGTTCTTTTTTGTTGCCTCTAAGACTTTGGCATAAAAAAGGGGATGATTTTCATCATCCCCTTTGATAATAGTCTATTTTCAGACCATTATGCACGTTCTAGGTATTCACCTGTACGCGTATCAACACGAACTTTATCTTCTTGCTGAACAAATAATGGAACACGTACTACCGCACCTGTTTCCAGTTTCGCTGGCTTACCGCCACCGCCCGAAGTATCACCACGTACACCTGGATCAGTCTCAACGATTTGCAATACCACAAAGTTTGGTGCATTCACTGTTAAAGGAACGCCATTCCAAAGCATGATGGTACATTTTTCATTAGAGTCATCTTTTAACCATTTTGCTGCATCGCCCATCGCGATTTTATCTGCTGCAATCTGTTCAAAAGATACTGGATCCATGAAGTTCCACATTTCGCCATCGTTGTACAAGTATTCCATTTCTACTTCTACGATGTCAGCAGCTTCTAGTGAGTCACCAGACTTAAATGTTTTCTCTAACACTTTACCTGATTTAAGGTTACGTAATTTTACGCGGTTGAAGGCTTGGCCTTTACCTGGTTTTACGTATTCGTTTTCCATGATTGAACATGGGTTACCATCAAGCATAACCTTAAGGCCTGACTTGAAATCATTCGTAGAATAATAGGCCATGACTGGCGCACTCCAAACTTACTAACTTTAATCTATTGATGCTATGGGCTGTTGCAATGTCATTTAGCAAGTCTGACACGAACATGTAGGTGCCACATGCACATTCATTTAATGTTGCGTATTCTAAATGACCAATACACTATGCCGCAACGAAAAATTCCTATTTAACAGACCTTCACTGACTAAGTTACAGTCAGACATATCAATGAACAAATTATTCAGTCCCTACCATCTGCTGATCATTAAGACAAAGCTTTATATAATCTGCTCAACTAATACGTCAAACTTTATCCAATACAAGCACATTCATACTATATATAAACTGTTAAACTAATCGCTTCAGCTTTATCGCTTCCACTTTTACTTTATTCTTCCCACATGACAGACTTTTTCTATCAGGAACAAAACTGGCAGTCACAACTGAGTGACTTGATCACAAATCCGCAGGAATTATTACAACAACTGAAACTCTCACCTGAGCAGCTACTTTCTGGCGCAATTCTGGCATCAGAACAATTCAAGTTACGGGTACCACGTGCTTTTGTTGGCAAAATGCAGGCTGGCAATCCACTTGACCCCCTGTTACTGCAAGTCCTGCCACATCATCTGGAACTGGAAGAGCATCCGGGTTTTGTTACCGACCCTTTGGGTGAAGAACAGGCTAACCAGCAGCCAGGTGTCCTGCATAAATATAAGTCGCGTTTTCTGCTGACCCTGACCGGAGCCTGTGCCGTACATTGCCGATATTGCTTTAGACGTCACTTTCCTTATCAAGAAAATTTACCTAAGAATGAAGATTGGGAAAATATTAAAAGCTATCTGCAAAGCCAGCCGGATATTAATGAAGTGATCCTGAGTGGTGGTGATCCACTCACTCTTTCTAACCGGAAATTAAAACTCTGGATTGAACGTCTGGAAACTTTAACTCAACTTAAATTCTTAAGAATACATTCACGAGTTCCGATTGTAATCCCAAGCCGAATCGATGACGAGCTGACAAGCATGTTAAAAAACAGTAGGCTACGTATTATTCTGGTGGTACACTCAAATCATGCATCTGAGCTGGATGATTACACCTGTAGCAAACTGAATCAGTTGGTTCAGCAACAGATTACCGTACTTAATCAGGCAGTGTTACTCAAAGGAGTAAATGATACTGCACCAGTTTTGGTCGATTTAAGTTATCGCTTGTTTGAAGCTGGAGTGATGCCGTATTATTTACATGTACTTGATAAAGTAAAAGGGGCGCATCATTTTGATTTGTCACCTAAGCATATAAACGAGATTTATACAGAAGTTTTAGCGAACTTACCCGGGTATTTGGTACCTAAACTTGTTCGGGAAATTGCGGGCGAAAAAAATAAGACACCGCTTTTTGGGGTTTCAACATTTTGAGTTAAATAATAAATGAGTAAACATAATTCAGATATTTTTCAAACGCCGACGGAACTTAAACTGGATCAACTGAGCTTTTGTCCAGCCAATGTAAAAGCCTTGCAGGAATGGGTTGCAGGAATTTCGATCCTGCAACTGGGGACATCCTCCAAGTCACTGTTCAGTGCCCTACTGGAAATGTCTGAACTGAAGTGCTCTGAAACCCTGCGGTTTGACCTGATTCAGGTACTGCATCCGACTCTTGAAAATGTACTGACCAGCCTGGAAAAACACTTCGTCAATCAAGGCCTGATTACTACTGACCGTAATGACCAGATTATTGAACTGGCAATGCTGCTGCGTAGTCATTTTGCCAAGGCCTATATTGATATTGCCAAGCGCTGTAATCATGAGCTGAATCACAGCAGTTTTTCTTTATTTAAACTGGGAAAAAAGAAAAGTCTGACCACGGCACGTATGGTTTCGATTTACTATGCTTTGCAACAGCTCAGCCTGCTGCTGTATCAACAGCATATGCTGTATGGCAAGCCAGTGATGGGCCAATGGCTTGCAGCTCATCAGCTACTTGAAATTGCAATGCAAAATAATTTCCATCAGAGCAATATCAATCAGGTCCTGGGTACTCAGCATGAGCTACAGAATATTTCGAATGCGTATGCACAGCTGATCCTGCTGGAAATCTTTAATACTCATCAAATCCGACCGGCAGAAATTCAGGGACTGTATCTTTGCAGTTTTGACTGGGCCAAACTGGTTCAGGTTTTACCTAAAGAAACTACCCTGTCCCGCTATGCAGTCGATAGCAGCAAAGACTTGCCACCGGTATATAACTCGCGTCTGAATGACCATTTCAAGCCGAGCATATTTATTGCTACTCAGAACCTGATGGAACATCTGGCAGGTACACAAACCAAAAATGCCCAGTATCTGTCGCGTAATGAAAAATTGTTCCTCACGCCAGCACTACATTTCCATATCTATAACCTGTTGACCACCACCATGGAACGTCGTCATGAGCGTTATGAATACTCAGCGCATATCAATATTTGTTTTGGTTTGTCGGCTGCACATTTCTACCTGTCTCAAGGCAAAAACTTCCATGAAACCCTAGATGTTGAAGGCGGCTATAACTTCCAGAGTGAAAGTAGCTTTGTCAGCGCTTCAGAAAATACTGTACCAGGTTCATTTAGTCATATCAAAGCCTTAGATCGTGAAGCCAAGCAGATTCACCATGCCGAAGTGCTGGACATCAGCGTCAATGGTTACCGGATTAAGTGGACCGGCTTTACCCCATCGAATCTGAAAACCGGCGAATTTATTCTGGTTCAGGAAAATGCCCAAAGCCAATGGCGTGGTGGTGTGATCCGCTGGATCAAACAGTCAACAGAAAAAAGTCTGGAACTAGGCTTGGAAATTCTGGCGCAAGACCTGTTCCCATGTGCAGTTTATGCACGGACCGACCGTCATCTAAAAAATTATCAGCCAGCTTTACTAGTACAGACAACCCAACTGGATCAGATTTCGAATAGTATTATTGTGTCAGGTGTACAGATGTTTAGGGAAAAACAGACGATTCACCTGCGTGTTGATGGTCGTGAAATAAAAATCTATCTGACCAAAGCACAGCTGATCACACAAAGCTTTATTCGATTTGACTATGAATTATTGAATGATCAGGAAGAACAGATCATTAAAGGCTTTATTCACAAGCAAATGAATGAAATCAATAATCACGATTTATGGGAAGCATTGAAGTGAGAAATCCATTATTGTCTAAAAAGTTAAAACGTACGGAAACACGTTTACTGATTATTGATGATAATCAAATTAGATTTAACCAGATTCGTGATCTGTTGACCGCCAATGAATATCAGGTGGATGCAGTTCTACTGGATGACCTGCAGAACTTTGAAAAGCAGTTGAATTTCAACTGGGACCTGATTATCTTTGGCCGTGCGTATGACCTGAAATATGAACAGGCACTCAGTCTGGTACGCCTATCGAAACAGCCAAACTTGCCGATTCTGCTGCTTAAACCTGATGACTATCAGGCTAATCAATATACCGGTTATATCCAGAAAGGTGTGTATGACATTTTGAATCTGGAATATCCAGAACGCTTTTACCTCGGTCTGGTACGTGCCCTGTCTTTCAGCCGTCTGACCCAGTCGCAGCAACATTTAATAGAAGAGCTGGAAACAGCACAAACTCAGGCACAATTACTGGTTGAGGACAGTAACAAAGCGGTAGCCACCATTCAGGAAGGCATTCACATTCAGGCCAATGAAGATTACCTGAAACTGTTTGGCCTGAATTCTGAAGATGACATTATCGGTTTGCCTTTACTGGATCTGTTACAACCACAAGATCTAAACGAATTTAAGACCCGTTTTAAGAAAATTTCCCAAGGTCAGTTCGAGCTGGGTGGTTTTGAAATTCATTCAACCAATCCAAAGATTGCTGCAGTCAACCCCCTCAAGCTTGAGTTCCTGGCATCTACCAGTGAAGAAGATGCTTTACAGCTAACGATTGATACTGCGAAGACTCAATCTGCTACAACAACTGAAAAAGCAGCAGTCAAGCCAAGTACGTTACAATTACTAAAACGTGAGCTGAACCGTGAGCCTGCCAATGCCAATGCATTAATCACCTTCTCTCTTGCTGCTTATGAGCCTCAAATTCTCAATGCAGATTGGGCGATCTACACAGGCTACTTCCATGAAGTTAAGAACTTCCTGAAAGAACAGGTTCGTGTATCGCTGTTTAAACTTGAACATGATGTCCTGGTCGGTGTCATTCAGGCCGATTCTCAGGAAATTCTGGAATCTAAACTGATTGGGTTAGCTGCATTAACCAAACCGCAGTTGATTACAGTCAATCAGCAGACCTGCTCTCTGAACTTACGCATCGGTTATACCAAACTCGACGGTGAACTACATGATGAGGCACAGCTGGATCAGCATATTGCTCGTGCCTTCTCTACACCATTACCTCAAGCACAACAGTCTTCCGAATTTGTGCTGGATATTCCATCGGATATGCTTGCACCTGCAGAAGCTGTTCCAAGTCTGGAATTCAGTATTGCCGAACCAGCTGCAGCCCAGTCAGCCTCTAGTCCAGTATCTGCACCAGTTCCAACGCCTGTAACACCAGCTACGGCGGCAGCACCAGTAGCGATGCCAGGTTCAATCCTGCATGCACTGCGTCAATGCCTGGAGCGTGGCGAAATCCATCTGAAATATCAGCAGCTGTATGACAAGGAAGATAGCAACCTGTATACCTATGAGGTTACCAGCGGTTTTATTTTTGAAAATAAATGGCAGGATATTTCCGCATTGCTGGAACTGCGTGAAGATGATGAACTTTCAATCAAGCTAGATCGCTGGATTCTGGTCGAGTCTTGCAAGCAACTGCATAACTTTATCACCCAATATCCTGAAGCCAGCTTGATCGTAAACCTGAATCGTGCCGTGCTCTTCAAAGACCGTAGTTTTCCTGAGTTTATCTCCAAGCTGATTACGATTATTCGCAGTAAATTAAAGCATCCTCTCACTTTACAATTTGCTGAAGAGGATCTGATTCTGAACCGCGAGGATGCGCAGAAATATATCCGTATTCTGCGTGACCATGGCGCAGAGATTGCGATTCGTGAATTCGGCAATTCGATGTATAGTGAGACCTTGCTCCGTGAAATGGATGTAAATGCCTTAACGATCCATCCACAGCTCACTGCGCAATTGAATTCCAATACCGAGGAACTTCAGGAAAAAATCACTGGATACCTGGAAATCAAACCGGTTTATCTCCTGTTACGTGAACTGAATGACATGACTTCTTTTGCTAATGCTTGGAATGTCGATGCACGCTTCATTCAGGGTGATTACTTCCAGAAAAAACTGGATCATCTGATTGATGTACAGGAGCGCTAAGCGCCTGTACCACACCTGAATATTGTGAATTCACAAATTTCAGGCACAAAAAAACGGGCAAATTGCCCGTTTTTTTTCATTTTGGGTATTAACGTTTAACAGAACGTGACATACCAGCAAAACGTTGTTTGAACTTGTCGATACGACCGCCAGTGTCAACGTTCTTTTGCTTACCAGTGTAGAATGGGTGGCAAGCTGAACATACGTCTAGGTAAAGCGTTTCTTTACCAACAGCTGAACGAGTTTCGATTACGTTACCACATGAACAAGTAGCAACTAGTTTTTCATATTTTGGGTGAATATCGGCGCGCATGGTCGATTCTCCATAAAGATCAAGAAGGTTTTGCTGTCATCGCAATTGATCACTCTCAGAAACTGAGGAAAGGCCAGAATCAAATTCAGGCAGATCAACACCACAACAGACCATTCTTTTGGCCCACCGAGACGGATACCGTCAGAGCTAAGCACAACAAGTTGGGCAATATTATACGTGAAACAAATTTAATAAGCGAATTATTCTTCAGTTTTAACTTCAACCTGTTTGGACCACATATTGGCAACAATGCCGCAAACCATCAGCTGAATTTGATGGAAAATCATGATCGGCAATACAATCATGCCAATTGGCTGACCAATAAACAGGATTTGTGCCATCGGCACGCCGCTGGCTAAAGTTTTCTTGGAACCACAGAAAAAAATAGTTTTTTGATCCGCTTTATCAAAACCAATCCAGCGCGGCACAAACAGGGCCAGCAGCATCACCAAAATCAGTAAGACTGAGCAGGCAATAATGAGCAGTAATAAAGTCGATAAGCTTACTTGATGCCACAGCCCTGCCACAACGGCACTACTAAATGCGCCGTAAACCACCATGAGAATCGAACCCTGATCAAAAAACTTAACGATTTCTGGCATTTTCTTCATTTGTGGAAATACCCAAGGACGCAGAATTTGCCCAAGGATAAACGGCACCAGAAGCAGTAAAGTGATCTGCATAATGGATGAGGTGGGATCAAAACCATGTTGTGACTGACCCAAAATAAAAAAGGCTACTAATACCGGGGTAATAAACATACCGACAATATTGGAAAATGAGGCACTACACACCGCACCGGCGACATTCCCCTGTGCCACTGAAGTAAAGGCTATCGAAGACTGTACTGTTGATGGCAGGAAGCACATAAACAGGAAGCCCCAGTACAGTTCCTGACCTAATAACGGAACCAGGATCGGCTTGGCCAACAGACCAATTATAGGAAACAGTGCAAAAGTAAATGCGAACACCAAGGTATGTAGTTTCCAGTGCATCAATCCTTCAACTACGGCCTCACGTGATAACTTGGCACCATGCAGAAAGAATAAGATAGCAATGGCAACCGTGGTAATAGATGAAAAGACTTCAGCCGCCTGTCCTGATACCGGAACAAAACTGGCAAGTATCACCATTATAAAAAGCAGTATAGTAAAACGGTCCAATGCCAATAACTTAAGCATATCCTTTCATCCCTTAAATTTTATTGTTTGATATAAAAATGCCCGGCTATCTTAACAGATACCGGGCCCAGGCTATGCACTCAGATTGATGTAATCTTTTCATCTCTACATGAATACATTTCACATATCACACTTAGTTATTACGTGCATTATGGTCCTGCTGAATCAGTTCAATTTTATAACCATCTGGATCTTCAACAAATGCAATAACGGTTACACCGCCTTTCATTGGACCTGCTTCACGAACCACCTTGCCACCACGTGCCTTGATTTCTTCACAGGCTTTATAGGCATCATCGACTGCAATCGCAATATGGCCATAAGCATTGCCAAGTTCATAACTGTCTGTATCCCAGTTATGTGTCAGCTCGAGCACGGTATGGTTCTCTTCATCACCATAACCTACAAATGCCAGAGTGAAACGACCTTCTTCATAATCACGCTTACGAAGTAAAGTCATACCAAGCACCTCAGTATAGAACTTTAGTGACTGTTCCAGATTGCCTACACGTAACATGGTATGCAGCATGCGCATATTATTCATCCTTATTGCCAGATTGTTGTTGGTGTTCACCGAGTAATTTTCCAACCCAGACCACTAAAATGAGAATCGGAATTCCGATCAATGTAGTCATCAGGAAGAAGTTCGGATAACCGATATTGGTGACTATAGTACCTGAATATCCCCCTAAAATCTTAGGGGTTAGTGTCATAAGTGAGCTAAAAATCGCATATTGGACTGCAGTGAAAGATACGCTGGTCAAGCTGGATAAGAAGGCAATAAATGCTGCACCTGCCAGACCGGCAGCCAGGTTGTCGACGATAATCGCAAAATACAGCCAGGCATAGCTATATGGCTTGATCACCTTGCCTGTCACTTCAATATCAGTATTACGATTCACATCCACAGGAACCAGTGGCTGGATATCGACATCAAGCATCTTGGTATTTTTAGCATCATTGCTCGTCTGATAGACATGTGTCACTTGCTGAACAGCTCGCTCATCCTCCATTAGTACCGCACTGATTAAATGCGCTGGCGCAGATTTCAGTTTTTCTGCTGGAATAGCTGTACTAAACACCCCCTGTTCTTCCAGCTTGGCTTCAAAACGCTCATCATTCAGCTCATAAATGATCTTCTGATTATCTTGTAAAGCTTCACCGACATATTGACCACGAACCACAATACTCCCTTCTTCATTAGCATGAAGGGTATTGTCGCTGGTAATTGGTAAAACCTGCAGCTGTGCATTACCTGAAGTCTGCAGCAAATATGGCATGGACAGGCTAACTGGACTATCAGTCGTATTAGCATTGGCATAAGCCGCCTGAACCTGAATCTGCTTGGCATCAGCGAGTACCTGTACGGGTACTTTCACTTTCCAGTAACCAACTTCATCCGTGTCTGCCTGATAGCGTTGCTGTCCAACCTGAATATCTACCGGATTTAGCTGTTGCCCGGATTTAACCAAACCAATAAAGATCAGATTGGTAGAACAGGCCAGAATGGCACCGACAAACATCAGCTTCATGATATTCATCTTCTGGGCCAATAATCCTCCCAGGAAACCACCTAAGAGGGAAAAGATCACCCCATAGACCTTCACTGCTTCAGCAATCTGCTCCTTGCTAAAGTTCATGTCCTGATAGAACACATTAGAAATCACACCAGCAATAATGTCTGAAACACGATAAAAACCAATCAGCAATAACAGGACCAAAGCCAGTTTTAGGCCATAGCGCTTGAAGAAATCTGCAACCGGATTGACCCAGGTTTCATAGGCCATTTCCCGGTTCACCGCACCCAGTTTCACCAAGGCGGCACCCACACCGAATGCGACTGCACCAGATCCGATAAAACGCAAAGATTCAAAAGTAAATAATGCAAAGGTATCCTGAATGGCAAACTGTTCAGTCAACATGCTCACCAGGTTACCTGAATATACATAGCTCAATACAAAGCTAATGACCGCGACAAAAAACACCCCGACCAGGCGGAAATAATCACTGCGTATATAGGTTTTTCGTACACGATCGACCTGCGGTTCACGGATTGAAAGCGTCGTGATAATCCCCACCAACATCACCGCAGCCATGGCTAGATAGGTCCACTTCCAGGCATCATAAATATAGTTACCTTTTGCGGTACCTAGGTAAGCGGCAAGGAACAATGCACCCGCACCAGCGACAATCATACCAATACGGTAGCCTGCGTTATAAGTTGCAGCCAGCACGGTCTGCATCTGAGTTTCTGCCAGTTCAATACGGTAGGCATCAATCACAATATCCTGAGTTGCTGCGGAAAAGCCAAGCAAGACTGCACCAAGCGCCATCTGCTGAAGATGTAGTTGTCCTAAAGCCGGATCTGAAAAAGCCATAATACAGATCGCGCAAACAATCAGAATTTGGGCGATCAGCAACCAGGCACGACGTCGACCTAAAGCCTTAGTCAGGAATGGCACTGGTAGTTCATCAATCAGTGGTGCCCAGACAAACTTAAAGGAATAACCCAAGGCAGCCCAGCTAAAGAAAGTTACAGCACTTTTACTAATACCCGCTTCACCGAGCCAGAGAGACAGACTTGAAAAAATCAGGAGAATCGGGACACCCGCTGAGAAACCCAGAAACAGCATGATCAGCGCACGCCGGTCCAAGAAGGCTGTAAAGGCGGATTTCCAACCCGTCGTTTGTGTTGTCATTGCTTTATTATTTTCCGCAAAAAACCAGTAGTTGCTATTCAATCCTTTAATACAGGATCTTTCAACAAGATTTACCATTTTCTCTGCATAGATCATTTTATTTTTTTACGCCAAAAGCGACATGTTGGCTTGAATTTTCCGGCTAATTCTGTATACCTTAAATCATTAATGCACTATTTCGTTTTGGACATCAACAGTGACCCAGAGACTCGATCAAATTCATTCTTCAATAACCGCCAATACGATTAACACTACCCTAACTGCACAACAAAACCATGCTGAACTATTAAAGACAGCATTTGAACAAAGCGAAATACAACCTACTCTTGAAAAAACCCGCTTGCAGCCCACGCAACTGACACATATTCCAAAACTGGATAAAATTCCGGCGTCGACCAAGCGTATTAAACCATTAAATAATTTTCTTGGTCAGGATCGTGCACGTGCCTCAGTTGAAGCCGGGATTGCCCTGCCATATTCAGGCTATAACATTTTTGCTGTCGGAACCGCAGGTCTTGGCAAGCGCACCATGGTCAAACGTCTGCTACAGCAACATGCCAAAACAGTAGCAACACCAAATGACTGGGTTTATGTTAATAATTTCCAGAATTCCCGCCAGCCGATTGCATTGCAGTTTCCTGCAGGTCAAGGTCCTAAATTCCAGACGATGCTGCATCAAAGCTGGCAAACCATTCTTAAACAGCTGGAACGTCGTTTTACTGCGGAAACCTATTACAACCGTATTGAGATGATCCGTCAGCAAACCGGTGATGAACAGCAGCAAGCGCTGATTGAACTGACCCGTGAAGGTGAAGAATTCGATTTAAAGCTGATCTCTCGCAATGATGAGCACTGTTTTGTACCGGTTCATCTCAAAGATGACAAGTTACAGGAAATGACACAAGATGATCTGAATGCACTGAGCAATAAAGATCGTGCTGAAATTGCATCCAACATGCGTTACATGGATAAAAAACTGGAACGCCTAGGCCTGCACCTCGGTGATCTGGAAGATGATGCCCGTGACCGTGTACAGGTACTCAACCGTGAGATTGCCAAACAGGTGGTTGTACCGCGTGTTGAACAGATGCTGGCTAAATTTAAAGATGTAGAAGGCCTGGATAAATATCTGAAATTCTATGCGGAAGACATCATTAATAATGTCGAGATTGTGCTGGAACAGGAAGAAGATGACTTTACTCCTGGCCTGTTCAGTCGTGTGCCGTCCCGTTATCAGGCCAATGTCATTGTGACATATAAGCCAAACAGCGGTGCGCCGGTAATCTTTGAAGATTTCCCAACCCATTACAACCTGCTCGGTCATGTAGAACAGTTAACCCAGAACGGTACGATTACCACTGACTTCACCTTGATCCGTCCAGGCTCAATGCATCGTGCCAATGGCGGCTTCCTGATGATTGAAGCTGAGCAACTCTTAGAACAACCGTATGCATGGCAAGGCCTAAAACGTGCATTGAAATCTGGTCAGCTGAAACTGTCTTCTCTGGAACATATGCTAACGCTAACGGGCAGTATTTCGATCGAGCCAGCGGCGATTCCACTTGATATCAAGATCGTGTTACTAGCTGAACCAGAAATCTATTATGAAATTCTGGAGCTCGAACCTGAGCTGGGCAGTATCTTTAAAATCCGTGCTGACTTTACAGATACATTACAACGTAATGACGAAAATGAGCAGGCTTATATGCAGCTCATTGCAGATTACGTTCAGGCAGACAAACTGTTGCCTTTTGACCGTTCTGCCTTGGCTGCCTTATTGACTGATTCAAGCCGTCAGGCTGAAGACCAAAGCTCCTTGTCATTACATGCGCTGACTTTGGGTGATTTGATTCGTGAAGCGCATCATCATGCCTTTAAAGCTGATGACAAAATGGTTTCAGAAAAACACATCAATACTGCCCTGGATCATCGCAAATATCGCTTAGGCTATTTACGTGAGCTATATTGGCAAGATCTGTCTCGTGGTACCCAGCTGATTGAGACACGTGGTCACCGTCTTGGTCAGATCAATGCCCTTTCTGTCATTCACTATGCGGACGTGGAATTTGGTTTACCTTCACGTTTAACTGCATCGGTCTATCAAGGTGGTGGTGACATTCTGGATATCGAGCGCAGCGTGGAACTCGGTGGTTCACTACATGCCAAAGGCGTATTGCTGATGGCATCTTTCCTGAAAGCGCATTTCGGTCGTGAACAAACCCTGCACTTCTCTGCAGCTCTGGCGTTTGAACAAAGTTACGGTCAGGTGGATGGTGACAGTGCTACTGTAGCTGAACTCTCTGCATTAATCTCAGCCATTAGCCAGCTGCCAATTGACCAGTCTTGGGCGATTACCGGTTCCATGAACCAGCTCGGTCAGGTACAGCCAATTGGTGGGGTAAATGCCAAGATTGAAGGTTTCTTCGATGCCTGCAAATTGCAAGGCTTGACTGGCAAGCAAGGTGTGATTATTCCACGTCAAAACATGCAGCATCTGATGCTGCGTAAAGATGTAATTGCAGCAGTTGAAGCAGGTCAGTTCCATATTCATGCGATTGATACCATCGATCAAGCACTGGAAATTCTAATGGCACGTCCGGTTGGTACCTTGGACAAGAAAGGCCGTTACAGCAAGCATTCGATTTATGCTGCGGTGATGGAACAACTGGATTACTGGCAAGCTATTGAAGATGGTGCCGAGCTTGAGGAAGAAGAGCCAAAGAAAAAGAAAAAAAAGAAGAAAAAGAAAAAAGACAAAGCACCAGTAAAGGATATTCAGGCAGATCCAGATGCGCTTGCAGCAGCACTTGCGGCTGAATCAAAAGAACTGGAAAAATCTGAAACCTCTGAGAATAAGGCAGAAAACTAATCCTGCCCCTTTCCATTTTAAGTGTTAAATTTCAGTCATAAAAAAGCGCTTCTCTGGAAGCGCTTTTTAACATCTGCAAGTCTAATAAATCTATTAAGCTTCAGGTGCCGGGCTGTATTGTTCAACTAAAGACTTTAATTCACCTTTCTGGAACATATCGAGCATGATATCGCTACCACCGATCAATTCACCATTGATCCACAATTGTGGGAAAGTCGGCCAGTTCGCAATAACTGGAAGAGTTGCGCGAATGTCTGGGTTTTCCAGGATATTCACATAAGCAAATGGACGACCAATTTGACTGAGTGCTTCAACCGCACGAGCAGAGAAACCACATTGTGGGAATTGTGGTGTGCCTTTCATATAAAGAAGTACTGCGTGTTTGGCAATTTGGTCACGAATTAACGCTTCTGTATCGCGTGCTTGTTCAGTCATTGATATATCCTCAATAAATCTGCTTCGCATTATACTCAAAATGAACTAAAACAGTATGTCTAAAACAATATTTCATGTTTTATTTACAATTCAGCTTTTATTCTGTTTGAGATTTTGCTTATATAGGTCCTGTCGTTATGTCTATATATGGCATCTATGACTTCAATTTTCAATCCACCTAACAGATAAGAGTTAGTCATGAAGAACATTACCCTTGCTCCTGTGCAAACTGATCAACCTTCACACTTGATGCCGGTATTCGGCCGTCAGCCGATCAGTTTTGTCCGAGGACAAGGTGCTTATCTTTATACTGAAGATGGTACTGAGTATCTAGATGCTCTGACCGGTATTGCAGTATGTGGGCTGGGGCATACCCACCCGGTACTTGCTGAAGCAATTGCTGAACAGGCCGCAACCCTGATTCACACCAGCAACCTGTTTGAAGTACCATGGCAGACTGCTGCTGCACAAAAACTGGCTGAAGTTTCAGGCATGGAAGAAATTTTCTTCTCGAATAGCGGGGCAGAATCCAATGAAGGTGCAATCAAGATTGCACGTAAATTTGGCCATATGCAAGGCATCGCTTCACCAAAAATCATTGTGGCTGACCACTCTTTCCACGGTCGTACTTTGGCTACCCTCTCGGCGACAGGTAACAAAAAAGTTCAGGAAGGTTTTGGACCGCTGGTTGAAGGCTTTATCCGCGTACCATTTGGTGATATCGAAACGATTCAGGAGGCAGCAATTAATCACCCTGACATCGTAGCTGTTTTCGTTGAACCGATTCAAGGTGAAGGCGGTGTCAATACTGCACCACAAGGCTTCAGCTACCTGGAAGAAATCCGTCAACTGTGCAACCAGCATAACTGGCTGATGATGTTGGATGAAGTTCAGACAGGTAATGGCCGTACCGGTAAATACTTTGCATATCAGCATACCAATATTGTTCCAGATGTACTGACCACTGCAAAAGGTCTGGGTAATGGTTTTCCGATTGGTGCGGTGATGACCCAAGGACGTGGTGTTGGTGTTTTAACTGCCGGGAACCATGGTTCAACTTACAGCGGTACAGCATTAGGTTCACGCATTGTTTATACCATCCTTGATATTATGCAAAAAGAAAATATCGTGGCGAATGCAGCTGAAAAAGGTGCTTATATCGTTGAGCAACTCCGTAGCCAGCTTGGTGATCAGCATGTCACTGTTCGTGGTTTTGGCCTGATGATTGGTATTGAATTGCCAAAAGCATGTGGCGAACTGGTAGATATCGCGCGTGATGAATATAAAACTATTATCAACGTAACTGCAGGCAATGTGGTACGTCTGCTGCCTACCCTAAACATTACTCAGGAACAGGCCGATCAACTGATTGAACGTCTGGTTAAAATGATTAAAGCATATCTGGCTTAATTTCTTAAAAGCCAGAAACATAAAAAGCCGCATCAAGCGGCTTTTTTAATTCTTTGCAGTTTATGATGCGATTTGCAACAAACGTCCGCCAGACAACTGACCAAAATATTGTTTCAAGGTATCAAGACAACGGAGAATTTTTATAGGTTGTTGTTCACGTTTTGGCATGACTGCATATAGCGTAAATGGTTGTAATTTCCACTCAGGCAGGACTTCAATCAAAGAGCCGTTTATTAAATCTTTTTGTACATCCAGATATGACATGCGGGCAATGGTATTGCCATGCAGACACATCGACTTCGCCACAATACTGTTATTGGTGTTTAGTCGTGAGCTCAGTTCAAGTTCAACTTTTTGGGCTGTATTGACATGCTGGAAATAAAATTGTTGATGATTGTTCAAATGACTGAGTGACAAAATGTCATGTTGCTTCAGATCATCCGGCTGTGTAATTAAAACAGATTGATTGATGTAGCTGGGTGCTGTTACCAGAATCTGTTCAATCTGAATAAGTGGAACGACTTCAACATTGCTATCGTCAATGACTTGATCAAGGCGCAGTTCAATATCAACACGACCATCCTTCAGGTCAAGCGGTTGATCTTGTGTTTCAAACTGCACTGTCAAACCACGGTGCGCAGACATCCAGTGCGACAATGCCGGAATCACATGCATTGAACACAGTTCTGCAGTTGCAACGATACGCAGATCACCAACCAGATCATCACGTAGCTCATTGATACGGACTTTGCCACGTTCAGCAGCGGATAACATTTCCTGGCAGCTATAGAAAAAAGCCTGGCCTGCTTCAGTCAAACTCAATTTTCGTGTGGAACGGTTCAGGAGAATCACTTCCATGTCCTGCTCCAGCGATCGAATCTGCTGGCTTACGGCACTGGTAGTAATACCCAGTTCACGTGCAGCACCGCTAAACGAGTTTTTCTCTACAACACAAGCAAATACGCCCATTGCTCGAAGTTGATCTAACATAAATTCCCCTCTAAACTTATGAGGTGCTTCATCCTTTGATAAAAGCAACTCATTGTATTATACGGTGAAATTTAGCATTTTCACCTTTTTATTCAACTATTCGGTAAAACGGATGCAGGATTCACCGGTTTTCCATCCAAACGTACCTGGAATTCAAGCATGGTACGGGTTGTACCACTTGAACCCATTTCTGCAATCTTCTGGCCTGCGGTTACATTTTGACCACTTTTCACGTTAAGTTTACTGTTATGTGCATACGCAGTGATGTAGCCATTAATATGTTTGACCAGCACCAGATTGCCATATTCTTTTAGACCGTCAGCAGCATACACCACTTGACCATCAGCAGCGGCAAATACCGGATCACCAACATTACCTGCGTAACGTATGCCCTTAATATTTGAAGCCAGATTGTATTGCTGCAATACTGCACCATTCGATGGTTTTACCCAACGTAATCCGGATGATGGTACAGTCGTCACAGGAGCAGGTGTAGTGACTTTTGGTGTTAATGATGGTGTCGTTTTAACACTGGTCTGCGCTGGAGTTACCGGCGTTGGAGCCACGACAGTTTTACGCTGGATAGGTACTGAAGTATCAACGACTTGAGTAGTCGTACTGCGTTTGGTATTTTTCAAACGGATCGATTGACCGACATAAATACGATATGGCTCAGGAATGTCATTCATTTCCGCGACACTGATATAGCTCAGACCATAGCGTGCTGCAATGCCACTTAAAGTGTCACCTGAACGAACCGTATAAAAATCAGGTGCTGCAGCATAACGTGCGGAATTATTAATATAAGGTTTGGTTGCACACCCAGTTACGATAACTGCTGAAACCACTGCTGTTGTGAGTACTAACGTTTTAATCAGGCCTGTAGGCAAAGCAATAAAGCGTTTCGGTGACACCAGGAACATTATCTTCCTCTCTAACATCTATACGGTTTAAAAAACTCGATTAGATTAGCAAAAAAACACAGCAAATAAGGTTGCAATGTCCATCTATTCACAAAGTTATAACATTAGTTAGATTTTATTTAAAATCTGACCCTGTAATTCGTGAAGTACGTCATAGTTTGTAGCATCCATCTGGATTGGCGTCACACTGACATAACCATTGGCGATGGCAAAAAAGTCTGACTCAATTTCAGTTCCTTGATGCTTTGGCATTGCAACTGCTTCACCAGATAGACCAATCCAGTAAACCTGACGGCCACGCGGATCCACATGACTGCTAATGGGTTTAGACTGGCTACGGCGACCTTGGAAGGTCACTTTGGTTCCTTTTAGCTCAGCGATATCCGGAATATTGACATTAAAGATCTGACGCTCAGGCAATGCTGGCAAACCTGCTGCAATAAAGTCATGAACCCATTGCGCTGCAACACGATAATCTTCTGGTGAGGTATAAGCACGCACGTTTTGCCCACACAAAGAAATAGCCAGTGCAGGATGTTTTGCTAGACGACCTTCAAATGCTGCCCCCACTGTGCCTGAATACAATACATCATCCCCCAGATTGGCACCGCTATTAATGCCACTCACCACAAGATCGAATTCGACATCAAACAAACCATTCATGGCCAGATAAACACAGTCTGCCGGAGTACCATTTACTGCCCAAACATCTGGAGCAATCTGAATCGGTCGCAATGGACGGTCAAGGGTTAATGCACTGGAAAATCCGCTACGTTCGCTTTCAGGTGCAACAACCACTACACGGCCTAAGGCTTTTAAGCTCTGCGCTAGTGCTTGTATGCCCGGAGCAAATACGCCATCATCATTTGATATCAATATATTCACAGCAAAATCCCGTTCGTCCCAAAAAATGACTGGTTGGGACATTTGTTTGTATTAGCCACGGAATTATATATATTTATCGTTCAACATCCATCTTTAATATATGTGGTTCATGATGATTAAAAATACGGTTGCTGTAGCCGCACTGGCTTTTGCTCTGACTGCTGGCCTGAGCTCTCCTGCTTTTTCAGCTGAAAATTTATCTGCTGAGGTTGATTTGACTATTAAGGAAGACCTGGCTTCAGTTCAAGTGCTCACTGAAGTTTGTCCGGGGATTGTGGGTAAAAATGCCAAATTTGAGCAGAACACTCAACAGCTGATTAAACAATACTTATCCGATTATTCTGATAAATCTATGACTTATGACAAGATCCAGCAGGACAAGGAATATCAGTCAGCACTTCAAGAAGCACGCCAGGAAGCAAAGCAAACCGCTAAAGATGAACATCAGGCAGTGTGTAATGACCTGATCACCCAACAAATCTAACTCAGACTTTCTGACAGGATGATGCAGCGCCATCATCCTGTTTATATAACGATTTTCTCCATTATTTTACGGCTTCCTTACATTTTTAATCTTTTCATTCCTTCAAAATTAGTTAATCTAAGCCCATCTTAATTTTTAATTTGAGCTTTTGATTTTCAATGAAAAATTTATTCATTAAAGCCTTTGGCATTTTTACTCTTTCAACTTTCAGCATTTTGACTACACAAAGTTTTGCAGCCGATACCAATATTGAAGTCACTCCAATTCAAGAAGTGACTCAGCATGAGCTTGCGGCCATTTATGTACTTTCAGAAATTTGCCCAGGTATGGTGAAAGACCAGAATAAATTTAAAGCGGGTTATAGTCAGCTGGTCAGTGAATATATGCCTGGTCAAAAGAACCCGGTAGAAGCCTTGAATCAGCTTAGCAAAAACACAAAATTCCAGCCGATCCTGAAAGAAGCACAACAGGATGCGCAGAAAGCAGGTCAGCAGAAAAATCAAGCGATTTGTACAGAACTCACCACTTATAGCAAATCCTGATTTTTTTCTGCCGCCATGCTTACAATACTTTTGAAATAAGCCACTGCAAACCGTAGAAGTCCGCCTAGCTTTGTCCTAAAATGCTAGGCTCTTCGTGCTTACATCAAGATATTGGAACCTACTAGAAATGACCCAAAAAACTGCTCTTGCTGCATTATTATTAATTCCTAGTTTTAGCTTTGCAGCAACTGTCCTATCTGCACCACCAGAATTGAATAATAAATCTTATGTGCTAATGGACTACGAAACAGGGCAAATTCTCGCATCTAAAAATGAAAATGAAAAACTAGCCCCTGCTTCAATGACTAAAATGATGACCAGCTACATCATTGAACAGAAGTTATTAAGCGGTGAACTGACTGAAGATGAACAGGTTCGTATGAACGAATCGGCATGGTGTCGAGGTAGTAGCTCTGAATCATGTATGTATGTTCCGCTAAACGGCACGGCGACAGCACTTGAGATGCTGCGCGGTATCATCATCCAGTCAGGTAACGATGCTTCCAAAGCAATGGCAGAACATATTGCAGGTAACGAGGGTACCTTCGCACATATGATGAACCAGGAAGCAAAACGTATCGGCATGAGCAATACCAGCTTTGTAAACTCAACCGGTATGCCTGCGGAAGGTCACTATTCGACTGCCAAAGATATGGCCATGCTGGCACAGCACATCATTAAAGACAGTTCAAAGTACTACCCGATTTATTCTGAAAAAGAATTTACTTTTAACGGAATCAAGCAAGGCAACCGTAATGCCCTGCTGTATACAGATCCAAGTGTGGATGGTTTGAAAACAGGTCATACCAATGAAGCGGGTTACTGCTTAACGACTTCTGCGAAACGTGGTCCAATGCGTTTGATCTCTGTGATCTTCGGTGCGCCATCTATGCAGGATCGTGCAACACATACACGTGAACTTTTGGCATGGGGCTTTGCAAACTATGAAACTAAAAATGTTCAGGCCGGCAGACAAGTCTTAGCCAAGTCTAAAGTGTGGTTTGGTAAGGAAAATGAAGTTCAAATCGGCCTTGCTGAAAACTTCAATGTGACCATGCCAAAAGGCAAAGCGAATGAGATTAAAACGCAAATCGTAGTTCAACCTAAATTGACTGCACCTTTAAAACAAGGTCAAGTGGTAGGTAAATACGTTGCTTCTCTTGACGGTAAAGTGATTGCTGAAAAACCGCTTGTTGCACTAAAAGCTGTAGAAGAAGCTGGTTTCTTTGCGCGTATGCTGGATCATATCAAACAGTTCTTCAGTAACTTATTCTAAGTTTAAACAGACTGTTTTAGCCTTAGACTAAGACCAAAGCACTCATTCAGATGGGTGCTTTTTATTTTATACTTTGCACATGACGCTTAAACTTTTAATGAACAGATCCCTATGAGTCAAAATATACGTTCTTATTTAGACATGATCCCACAGATTGATGAATCTTGTTATATCGATCCTATGGGGATTGTGGTTGGCGATGTGGTTTTGGCTGAGAATGTCTCGGTTTGGCCTTTTGCCGTAATTCGTGGTGATGTCAATCATATCCGGATTGGCAAGAATTCCAATGTGCAGGATCATGCCATGTTGCATGTCAGTCATAAGAAAGCCGATAAGCCAGAAGGTTCGCCACTGATCATTGGTGAAGATGTCACCATTGGTCATCATGTAAAATTACATGGCTGCACCATTGGCAATCGCGTTTTGGTCGGTATTGGCACGATTATTTTAGATGATGTGATTGTTGAAGATGAGGTGATGATTGGTGCGGGTTCACTTGTTCCGCCAAATAAAGTTTTGGAAAGTGGTTACTTGTATGTAGGAAGCCCTGTGAAAAAAGTGCGTCCACTTACCGACAAAGAAAAAGCTTTTTTGCCGTATTCAGCACAGAATTATGTGAATGTTTCAGGCAACTATAAATAAACTTTAGACAATTTCATTTGTCGAAAGCTTAAATCTTCTGTATGTTCATTTAAAAAATAATTCAAAGAATAAAAACCATGAAACATACAGAAGATCATCATTGCCCGGATCGCAATGAACTATTAAATCAGACCAGAATTAATATTCGACAGTACGGCGTACAAATCATTTCGATCACTCATACCGATTATTCCCCGCCTTTTAGCTATAGCATTGGTTTGTATGAAAGATTCCAGCATCCAGAAATTATCTGTTTTGGACTCACTGCTAAACTTAGTCAGACTATTCTGAATCATGTGACTGAGGCCGTTCAAAAAGGTCAACGCATCCAGCTCAGTAACACGTATCCGAATGTATTTTTTAAAGAAAGCCGCTGTAAGTTTCTAAAAGTTGATCGCAGAAATATCGGTGACTATTTTGGGATTGCGCAAAGCTATTACCAAGATGAAGCGTTTCCAGCCTTACAATTAGTCTGGACAGATCGGAATGATAAATTTCCTTGGGAAGATGGCTTCGAGGAAGTTTTTGAATTTGATCAGCCCCTGCTGGATCGCAATGCCGAGTTTAAATTCCGCGAACCACGAAATTTAGGCATTTATACGACTAGGCAATGGCTGGAACTGGAGCAGCCAATTGTTACCGTATTGCATGAACGCAATGGTGACTGGCAATTTTTGACAGCAGAACCCTTGGCTGAGGAGGATTATATACTGGTTGGATTAGAGCACATCCTCCAACGCGATCCAACCTTAAATGAAGTATTCGACCTGCAATATGGACAGGCAGCTGACCGGAAATTTATCGGGGATGAATGGGTGTTTACAGCACTAGAGGATAATGATCAACTCGCTGGTTAAAGTAGTGAGTTTAAGATGATATTCAACTCTCTTTAAACACCTAATATTTCATTTAAAAAAATTAAATACCGGGAGTTTTATAGCAATATCACTTCATGAATATCAGAATGGCCACTTCATTTCGATTAGCCATTTTTTAAATTACGGAACAATCAGATAATCGTTCTTAAAGCTGTTCGCTTCAAATTCCCCTTCGATCAAATGTATAAATTTCTGATCAATCTGGTTTAACTCTAAACAGTCATCGACATCAATCACTGCATCGGTATGTAGTTTATACCAGCCTTTTTCCATTGCCAGTTTACCTTGGGCTTTAGCTTCTGTCTTGTTTTTGGCAGCTACCACCAGATATTTATGTATTTCCCCAAACTGGTCTGGGATATAAGCACCGAGATTGATCATAAACAGCTTTAAACTGTTATTTACAGGCAAATCACTAATCTGGACCTGATAATTTACTCCTTGATAACTCACGCCATTGATTTTCATCCAGCCATCGACATGCAGGCCTTTTTGCAAGCCAAACCATTGTTGTTTTAAATAAGGATACGCGGATTCAATATCTGAACTGATGACCGGAATTACATCATGTACTTCTACATTGGCTTTTTCATGTTTACCGCCCAGTAAGGTGATGTAGAAGTGCAGTTCAGACATAGGAGATTCCTTTAAATAGTAGAATAATAAAGTAAAGATCCATAGTTTAAATTAATTCGATTTCATTAGTTATGAAGTATTCTCTACCCCAACTTACGAATAAAATGATATTTTCCCTTGTTTTATGAAGGGTTAGGTAAATATTTTTAAGAGATATCAATAAAGTTCTATTTCGTATAACAGCGATTATATTAAATGGATTCACTTTTGATGTTATACAATTACCTAGATTTCAAAATAAGTACTATGACATGTTGTAGTATTAATTTAGATCGGCTTTGTTGCACAAAG
>NZ_MODX01000090.1:0-111 GCF_001866125.1 Acinetobacter sp. LCT-H3
GAACCTGCGGAAGGATCATTACCGAGTGTAGGGTTCCTAGCGAGCCCAACCTCCCACCCGTGTTTACTGTACCTTAGTTGCTTCGGCGGGCCCGCCATTCATGGCCGCCGG
>NZ_MODX01000090.1:330-453 GCF_001866125.1 Acinetobacter sp. LCT-H3
CCGCGCCCGCCGGAGACACCACGAACTCTGTCTGATCTAGTGAAGTCTGAGTTGATTGTATCGCAATCAGTTAAAACTTTCAACAATGGATCTCTTGGTTCCGGCATCGATGAAGAACGCAGC
>NZ_MODX01000091.1:0-101 GCF_001866125.1 Acinetobacter sp. LCT-H3
TGTTTGCTCCCCACGCTTTCGTGCCTCAACGTCAGAAGTAGCTTGGTAAGCTGCCTTCGCAATCGGTGTTCTGTATGATCTCTAAGCATTTCACCGCTACA
>NZ_MODX01000091.1:343-446 GCF_001866125.1 Acinetobacter sp. LCT-H3
CCGAGTTTACCCTCGTACAAAAGCAGTTTACAACTCATAGAGCCGTCTTCCTGCACGCGGCATGGCTGGTTCAGACTTGCGTCCATTGACCAATATTCCTCAC
>NZ_MODX01000092.1:0-107 GCF_001866125.1 Acinetobacter sp. LCT-H3
CTTGCGGCCGTACTCCCCAGGTGGGGTACTTAACGCGTTAGCTACGGCACAGAAAAGATTGAACCTTTCCTACACCTAGTACCCAACGTTTAGGGCCAGGACTACCG
>NZ_MODX01000092.1:340-429 GCF_001866125.1 Acinetobacter sp. LCT-H3
ATGACTCCTCCCAGTTGAGCCGGGAGATTTCACATTCAACTTAAGGGGTCGCCTACACGCCCTTTACACCCAGTAATTCCGGACAACGC
>NZ_MODX01000093.1:0-102 GCF_001866125.1 Acinetobacter sp. LCT-H3
GGATTTACTGGGCGTAAAGAGTTGCGTAGGTGGTTTATCAAGTGAATAGTGAAATCTGGTGGCTCAACCATCAACCCATTATTCAAACTGGTAGACTCGAGA
>NZ_MODX01000094.1:0-110 GCF_001866125.1 Acinetobacter sp. LCT-H3
ATCCGTTGCCGAGAGTCGTTTGAGTATTCGGATCAATGGGGCCGAGGCCCCTTGCTTCCGTTGAGTTTTCCTTGGCGCCAGTTGCGCCGGATTTTGTTGTTGTGCTGGGT
>NZ_MODX01000094.1:330-408 GCF_001866125.1 Acinetobacter sp. LCT-H3
AGCGGGGGAGCTTTTGTTTCACTTGTTCGCGGGTCGTTCTGCTGAGCAGGTATCGACAATGATCCTTCCGCAGGTTCA
>NZ_MODX01000095.1:0-353 GCF_001866125.1 Acinetobacter sp. LCT-H3
GGTTAGACTACCTACTTCTGGTGCAACAAACTCCCATGGTGTGACGGGCGGTGTGTACAAGGCCCGGGAACGTATTCACCGCGGCATTCTGATCCGCGATTACTAGCGATTCCGACTTCACGCAGTCGAGTTGCAGACTGCGATCCGGACTACGATCGGCTTTTTGAGATTAGCATCCTCTCGCGAGGTAGCAACCCTTTGTACCGACCATTGTAGCACGTGTGTAGCCCTGGCCGTAAGGGCCATGATGACTTGACGTCGTCCCCGCCTTCCTCCAGTTTGTCACTGGCAGTATCCTTAAAGTTCCCGGCATTACCCGCTGGCAAATAAGGAAAAGGGTTGCGCTCGTTGCG
>NZ_MODX01000096.1:0-331 GCF_001866125.1 Acinetobacter sp. LCT-H3
CCCTGGTTCGAGCCCAGGTGGAAGAGCCAAGATTCCAGAAAGCCCACTCATTGCGAAGTGGGCTTTTTTTTATATCTATATTTTTAGATTTAAATCATATTGATCTACATGCACTGTGCCACATCATTTCCGACGTTTCAGATCATTTATAAGTTAAGGCTTATTAAAATCTGACTGCTGGCCTGTTTTACCTAAATATAACAGTTTGAACTAAAAACCTTTTCGACTATTTTTAAAACACTTGATTCAATTTCTACAGCTTTTTTCCAAAAGTGCCTTGACCCCTTTTCAAATCTCTCTATAATCGCTTTCAGATTCTCCAATAGCTCAG
>NZ_MODX01000097.1:0-331 GCF_001866125.1 Acinetobacter sp. LCT-H3
TATAAAGCTACAGCAGAAAATTTGCTCATTATATAAAGTCATAGTGGTTGTTATCTTCTAGGATGAATTCCCTGTAATCGATTTTAGTAGTGTTTTTTAGCTGATGCTTAAGTGCAGTATCGCTATTAAATACTTCGCTACAGTGCCTAGGAGGGCGGGTGAAAGGTGAATAACTTTGTTTACCTACCACCATGGTGGTAATAAAACGTTTTGCGAGCTATCGGTAGATAGACTCAAATGCCTTATATGAAGGGTATTGATATCTACGGTGTATATTTCATAAAGGATGAAAGATTTACATATAAATATTATTTTTTAGTTATATGCTGTA
>NZ_MODX01000098.1:0-307 GCF_001866125.1 Acinetobacter sp. LCT-H3
AACTGATATGACTTAATGGGCTGTTCCCCGTTCGCTCGCCGCTACTGAGGGAATCTCAATTGATTTCTTTTCCTAGAGGTACTGAGATGTTTCACTTCCCTCCGTTCGCCTCGTATGACTATGTATTCATCATACGATACCTGGCTTATACCAGGTGGGTTTCCCCATTCAGACATCTCCGGATCACAGGATATTTGCCGCCTCCCCGGAGCTTTTCGCAGGCTATCACGTCTTTCTTCGCCTCTGACTGCCAAGGCATCCACCACATGCACTTAATTACTTGACTATACAACCCCAAACAGTCGTT